>CAYJGE010000051.1:0-18629 GCA_964369835.1 uncultured Mailhella sp. | reverse complement strand
ACCGTAAACACGACCAAAAATCAAGAGTAGACAAAACCACGTTTTTGTCGTTAAGTGATTGCCCTAAAAAATTTTTTTGGCGTGCCTTTTACCTCTGCACAAAAATTTATCTAAAAATAAAAAATTTCATTCTAAAAACAGATTGTTATTAAAAATTAATAATTGTGCAGAGGTCTCTTTTTATAAATAATAAAATAAAAATCTGCAAGAAATACACTAATTTCTTGCAGATTTTTATTTAAATAAGGCTTTATTTTTAGATTAATTAAAGCTTAAGCATGGATATGATTTAATTCAAATAAGGGTGATGCAATTTTTTCCCTGCTTGGAATGAGTTCTTTAATTTCCAATAAACTGTCTTGATTTTCTTCCAAATGCCTGACAAATAAATTATTAAAATTATGTCCGCTACAATGAACTTCAAAAGCTCCTTGTATGGGCAATCCAAAGTTTGCCAAATCTCCCACAAAATCCAAGATTTTATGGCGGACAAATTCATCAGGTGTTCTAAGTCCTTCCTTATTAATCACATTTTCATCATCTAAAACAATGGCATTTTTCAAGGAGCCGCCAAGAGCCAAATTGTTAGCCCGTAAATATTCAACTTCTTTTGCAAATCCAAAGGTTCTGGCATAGGCAATTTCATTAAAAGTTTCAGGTTCAATTTCAATCTTATATCTTTGTACGCCAATTAATTTATGTGGAAAATTGATAGTATAGTCCACATAAAAACCATCATGGGGGCGAGCCAAAATTATTTTTTCACCATCGATAAAATTTATTGGACGAGTTATTCTTGCAACTTTTCTGAGAGCATATTGAGAACGTAAACCGGTTTTACGTATTAAATTAGTAATCGGAAGGGCTGAACCGTCCATAATCGGAATTTCTTCACCATAAATGTGACATTCCACATTGTCCACTTGTAAACCAACGAAAGCAGCCATTAAATGTTCTACAGTTGAAACTTTAACTTTATTATTACCAAGGGTTGTTGCCAAGGCAGTTGTTATTACCGCATTTGGTCTCGGTTTTATAATTTGAATACTTTTTCCTGTATGTATATGAAAGCTTATACCATTATTGACTGTTGTGGGAAGAAGTTTTAATTCAACTTCTTTTCCTGAATGAAGTCCTACTCCTGTATAGGAAATCGGACGTAATAAAGTCTGCTGTAACATAAAAAATCTCCAAGACTATATAATCAGCCTGAAAAATACAAATTCTGTGTTTTTCAGAAAGGCTCATTGACTTCAAAAGCTCAAATGCAGCCCGAAAGTAAATTTCGGTTCATTGAAGTCATAATTAATTCATTATTTGACATAAAATCTTATGCAAATATAATGCCAACTCTAAAATTGTTTTTATGTGATGTTTTTTCAAATATTTGTGGTTTTGTAAAAGAAAGGACTGTGTTTTTTTTGCAACTATGATTTAATCTGGTTTTTATGAAAAGCAAATTAATATATAGTCAATACTGAAAACTTAAAAATGGCTTTTCAGTGACGACTATATAGAAACCTCTGCACAAAAATTTATCTAAAAATAAAAAATTTCATTCTAAAACAGATTTTTATTAAAAATTAATAATTGTGCAGAGGTCTCATATATGAAAAAGCTGATTAAATGGTGCTTTTTAAAATGAAAAAACCATACTTGAAAGTATGGCATTTTTAACACAGTAGTATTGATATAACTGTCTATAATATTTGTATATATATAGAAAAAAATTAGAATGTTTTTTATAAAAGTCTATATATACATAAGAAAAAATCTAGAAAAAATTTAAAAACAATTCAAATGGCAAGTTTTATATTGAAAGACAATAAAATTCAAGATTTTACTTTATTTTATTATCTTTCAATATAATGCATGGTTGTTTACTGCATGAATGGTAATGTATTGGCCTGTCTTGAACTTGGTTTGGTTTCAGGTTCAACATCAGGACTAATCATTAAAGCGCAATGATCGCAATGCCAAAACTCTCTGTGATTTAGCTTGTAATCACTGCTTACTTCAACGCGTAAACGAATTAGAGATCCGTGTTGATGATAGCAATTAGGACAGAAAGGCCCTTGCTTTTGCCCTTCTGAAATAAGCCAATAGGCATCTCCATCGAAAATTAAATTACGCGATATGTGTAAAAGTTCTTCAAGGTAATGATTTTGGTTGCGTAATTTTACTGCCTCTTCTTGCATGGCTAAAAAATTTTGCTTCAAATCCTTTAAAATCTTTTGGACATCTCTTAACCGTCCTTGGCTAAGGAGTTTTTCCATTTCATAAAATTTATAATAATCAAACATAACAAACATCCTTGTCTGTAATATTTATAACAACTTGAAATTACAAAATAATTTCAATAAAATAGTAGTTTTATATAATTTATAGCATTTTAACGTGACTATATTCTTATATTAATCGGATATTTAAATTAAAACTTTAGGGTTTAAATTAAATATTTTGTGTTTTTTTTATTCTGATCTACATTTTCTATAAATTTTAGCATGTTAACAAAATATAGATTATTAAATATTGTTTTGTGGGCATATTTTTATAGATATTCGATAATTAATTTTTTGAAAAGAAATTAATATCTGTATAAAAATGTATACAAAAAATCTGAAAAAGTCAATATCTTTAATTTTATAGACTTTTTAGTATATTTTCAATTAGTTATTTAAAAGCATAGGCAAGTGTATTGTTTTAGTTTAAATTTCAAGATATTTTAATGGTAGAATTTATCTTGCAAATTCTGTATAGTGCTTTGTATTATGTTGTTCAGCTTTGATTTTATAAAATAAAAAATAATTATATAAATATATCTTTGTAAATATTAAAGAGACCTCTGCACAATTATTAATTTTAAAAAAAATCTGTTTTTAGAATGAAATTTTTTATTTTTAGATAAATTTTTGTGCAGAGGTAAAAGGCACGCCAAAAAAATTTTTTAGGGCAATCATTTAACGACAAAAGCGTGGTTTTGTCTATTCTTGATTTTTGGTCGTGTTTACGGTGTAAACACTCCATGAAACCTTTGCACAATGAATTGTGTAGAGGTTTCTTAAATAAATTATTCATAATATATTTAATTATAAATTAATTTTGTTTGTGAAGTTTTTTTTTATTTGGGGGATTTATAATGATAAATGGAATTGTTTTGGCAGGTGGACTTTCTTCACGTTTTGGCTCATGTAAAAGTAAGTTGGAAATAAATAATGAAAGTATTTTAAAAAATACCTTTGAATTATTGTCAAACCACTGTGAAAAGGTTTTTGTTTCTTGCAGAGAAGAAAGTAAAATTGAAAATTATCCATGTCTGTTTGATGAATTTGAATATTTTGCTCCGATTTGTGGTATTTATACGGCTTTAAAGTATTTTAACAGCCCCTTATTTGTTCTTTCTTGTGATTTGCCATTTATGGATAATCTAACCATAACTAATTTGATTGATGAAAGAAATATAGCTGTAACACGTATTGAAAATTTGGAAATGACAACTTATAAAAAGAAAAAATCTGAATTTATTGAAGCTCTGGTGGCAATTTATGAGCCTAAGGCATTATTTAGCCTTAATAAGGCGATTGAAATGCAAAGATTTTCTTTAACAAAAGCCATTGCCCCGGAAAATAGGCATCATATTATAATGGAAAATGAAAATAGTTTTTTTAATATAAATTATCCCAAAGATCTTGAGGAAGCCAGAGCAATGAAAAACTGATTGACGGTTTTTTTTACGTTATTCCAAATTATAATCTATGAAGTAGGTTGATGACTGCCAATATATTTTATTACATTAACAGATAATTATAACTCTGCGATATATCGAGAAAAAAATACTAGGTATCATTCAATCCTAACTCTTTGGTATATCATGAAAAAACTAAAGCGGTGTCATTGCGAGGACGAAGCCGTAGGCTGAGGACGTGGCAATCTCCCCGTTAAAGGCTGTCTTAATTGTTGCTTTAATATAGTATTTTTAAGTCCCCGACTTGGCGAGGAGATTGCCACACTCGCTTCGCTCGTTCACAATTGCCAATATTTTTATTACCTTTAGAATCAACATATATCGCAAATTGAAAAGCCATGCCTTTTTCCTGTAAATCTTATTCAATTTGCTTGACAGAAATACTTATTTTTATTTATAGTTAGATTAATTCTTGAAAAGGATAATATTTTAAACTTTATTATTCTTTCGCATTTGTGTTTTATAGAGTTAGAAGTGAATATTTATAATTATTAACGATACAAACAAGAAATTAATTTTGATTAGGAGAGGATAATGTCAAGCAATTTACAAAATCAACGGACCTATGCCCTTGTTGGCACAGGTGGAGCAGGAAAAACTTCAATCGCAGAAATGTTACTTTTTCAAACCGGCATTATCAATCGCCTTGGTTCCATTGAGGAAGGTACAACTTCACTTGACTATGAACCTGAAGAAATCAAAAGACGTGGTTCAATTCAGCCCGGATTTGCCCATTATTTATGGGAAAAAAATCCTCATTTCTTGGTAGATATTCCGGGTGACAGTAATTTTAATGGTGATATGCCCTATTTATTGCAAGCTGTGGACGGAGCTGTTTTAACCATTGATGCCATTGACGGAGTACGTCCTCAAACCCGTAAAATTTGGCAACAAATTCAATCCGCCAATTTGCCTGCCATAGTTTTTATTAATAAAATGGATAGGGAAAGAGCTGATTTTGATATGGCTTATAATGGCTTATCTTCTGCCCTTGGCATGAAGCCTGTTGTTTACTATATTCCCATCATTGAAAATGAAGCCTTTGTTGGTTTGATAGATGTTTTTGCTGCCAAGGCTCTTTACTTTAAAAAGGACGGAGCAACCGAAGAAAGAGAAATTCCCGAAGATTTGAAGGATGAAGCTCAACTTTTGCGTGACGTTTCCATTGAAAATGTTGCTGAGTCCGATGAAGATTTAATGAATAAATATCTTGAAGAGGGATCTTTGACAGCTGCTGAAATTGACGCCGCCATGCGTAGTGCAGTTCTTAACCGTGAAATTGTGCCTGTTGTGGTTGGAAGTGCCATCAATAATGAGGGAGGACGCAGGCTTTTACATTTAATAGATAAACTTATGCCTTCTCCTCTTGATCGACCTGCCTATGCAGGGCAAGAAGAGGCTCTTCGTAAAGCTGATGATAAGGAATGTTCTGTATTTGTTTTTAAAACCTTGCATGATCAATTTTCAGGTCAAGTCAATGTGGTCAGGGTACTATCAGGCACCCTATCCCCTGAATCTGTCTTGAAAAACAGTCGCAATGAAGAAACCGAAAGAATGGGTTCATTGATATATTTAAATGGTAAAATTCAAGCGCCTTGCAAAGATGCTTTACAAGCAGGCGCCATTGTTGCCGTTGCCAAATTGAAAAATACAGCCACAGGTGATACTTTGGCAGACGATAAAGCCCCCTTTGCCGTGGAATTACCAAGCCTTTCACCTCAGTTAATTACCTATGCCTTGGCACCGAAAGAAAAGGGTGAAGATGATAAGGTTTATGCGGCAGTGCAAAAATTGCTTGATGAGGACATAACCTTAAAATTGGCAAGGGACGAAGAAACAAGCGATACCTTGTTATCAGGCATGGGACAACTTCACATTGAAGTCAGTGTGGAAAAGGCAAAACGTCGCAGTAAAATTGAGATTGAATTAAAAACTCCAAAAATTCCCTATAGAGAAACAGTTAAAGGTTCATGCCAAGTGCAAGGACGACATAAGAAACAATCCGGCGGTAAGGGTCAATTTGGTGATTGCTGGATTGAAATGTCAGGTTGCGAAAGGGGCGAGGGTTATACCTTTGAAGATGCTATTGTGGGCGGAGCAATTCCTCGTCAATACATTCCTGCCGTCAGCAAGGGAATACAAGAAAGTGCAGCCCGTGGATTTTTAGCAGGTTATCCTGTAATTGATTTTAAAGTTAAATTATATGATGGTTCCTATCATAATGTGGACTCTTCAGAAATGGCGTTTAAACTTGCAGGCTCAGTTGCCTTTAGAAAGGCCATGGAAAGTTTACAAGCTGTTTTATTAGAACCCATTGCCCTTGTTGTTGTGTCCATTCCTGATGAATATATGGGGGATATAATTGGTGATTTATCCTCCAGAAGAGGAAAAATTCTTGGCTCTGACTCTGTGGCGGGCAATACGGAAGTTAAAGCCCATGTGCCCATGGCGGAAATCATGCGCTATGCTTCTGATTTACGCAGTATGACAGGCGGTCAAGGCATATTTACCATGGAATTTGCCCATTATGATGAAGCTCCTTTTCCTGTTGTGGAAAAGGTTGTGGAAGAATATCAAAAGGCAAAAGATTCTGAATAAAGATTTTTAATTATAAAGACCAAGTTTATATTTTAAATTTGGTCTTTTTTTTTTCTGAAAAATTTAAATTAAGTATAATTTCAAGAGGTAATTCATGAATTTTAAAAATATTATTTCCTTGTCATTATTGACATTTACTTTAACCCTCAGTGGTTGTGCTAATTTTACAAAAACCCAAGACCAAAAACAAGATACCATAGTAATTCTTCATACCAATGATGTTCATTCAGGCATTGACGATCATATTGGTTATGCAGGTCTTGCCGCCTATAAAAAAGAAATGGAAGAAAAATATGGCGAGGACAATGTTATCTTGGTTGATGCAGGTGATGCCGTTCAAGGATCAAGTATAGGTATGTTAACCAAGGGTTCTGTAATCATTGATTTAATGAATAGTGTGGACTATGATTATTTTGTACTTGGCAACCATGAATTTGATTATCAAATCCCCCATTTATTCAAACTTGCCGAAGACTTGGAAGCTAAAATCATATCTTCAAATTTTATTGATTTAAAGGATAAAGAACCTGTTTTTTCTGCCTATGAAATCCATACGGTCAAGGGAATTGATATTGCCTTTATCGGTGTGACCACGCCTGAATCTTTGACAAAGGCAAGTTCACAATATTTTCAAGACGGAAAAGGCAATTTTATCTATAGTTTTGAAGAGGATAAAACAGGGGAAAAACTTTATAAAAATGTGCAAAACAGCATAGATCAGGCCTTGGCAGAGGGTGCGGAATATGTTGTTGCCATTGTTCACTTGGGGATTGATGAAATTTCTGCGCCTTGGCGTTCCACAGATTTAATTGCCAATACAAAGGGCATAGATGTAATGATTGACGGACATTCCCATTCTGTCATTGAGGGAGAAATCCACAAGGACATGGCAGGAAATGAAGTTCTTTTATCCCAAACAGGAACAAAACTTGAACATATTGGCAAGGTCTTGATTAATCCGAGTAAAAATGAAAATGATATTGTTGCCATGCTAATTGGGAAAAATAAAAGCTATACAGAAAAAGACCCTATTGTTCAAGGGCAAGTTGATCAAATAAAAGAAGATTTTGAAAAAATACTGACAAAAACCGTTGCATATACCGATTATCCGCTCTATATCAGTAAAGATGATGTGCAGTTGTCCAGAATTCAAGAAACAAATATGGGAAATTTAGTGGCAGATGCCTATAGAGCTATGCTTGGAACCGATATTGCCTTAACCAATGGGGGAGGAATACGGGCAAATATGGATAAGGGCGATATAAGTTATAAGGAAATCATTGACTTGCACCCCTTTGGAAACTATATCATTTCCATGGAAGTGACAGGAAAAACCATTAAAGATGCCCTTGAAATGGGGGCAAAATCCTATCCAAACCCAAGTGGTGGATTTTTACAAGTATCAGGTTTGACTTATCAAATAGATTCAAACACTCCATCTTCCGTAAAAGTTGACGATTATGGAAATTTTGTGGCTGTTGAAGGTAAATATAGGGTAAAAAATATTATGATTGACAATAAGCCACTTGATGAAAATAAATTGTATAGTGTGGCTTCCCATGATTATTTATTGAAAAAAGCCGGTGATGGCATGTCAATGTTTAAAAATGCCAAAATAATTAAAGATATGTTCATGATAGACAGTGATGTTTTGATTAAATTTATTACCGAAAATCTCAATGGTAAAATTGGTAAAGAATATGCCAATCAAAATGGAAATGGCAGAATAACAAAACTATAGAAATAATAATTCAATGTGTTTTTTACCCCCTTGCACTGCGTGAGGGGGTATTTGTGTTAATGATGATGTGGATTGGCTTTTAGAGCAGTTTCAATAAAGATTGAAACTGCTCTACCCCATATAACTTTCAAAAAGCAATCATTTAACGAAGTGGCAAAGCCACTTCTATTCTTGCTTTTTGCACTTCAATGTCGCCATGCTCCAATGAAGTGATTAGGGCATTTTAGGACAATTCTTTTCCAAAAATGCCCTAATTTTTACTTCGTTAAGCGACAATTCTAATTTATATATCACGAAAAAAACAAAAGCAGTGTCAATTGCGAGGAGGTTCTATTTGCCACAGGAAGTGGCAAGCCCCGCAGGGCAAGCGAAGCAATTTCCACGCAAATTGCAAGCTTGAGTGAGTGGGGCTACAGGACGTAGCCCCCGAACGTCATCTGTAATGTTAAGCAATCTCCCCGTTAAAGGTTGTCTCCATTAAAGAAACTAGCCACTGTAAAAGGGAATTTACAGTGGCTAAAATTATTCTTTCCTTCGTCATGGAATGTTTTAAAAAAACGAGGTTTTCTCTTTCTCATCAAATTTTTTTGGCAACTCCAAATTATTATCACAATAGGGGCATTTATTGGCCTTACCATAGGTTGCCACAGATTCACCATAACAGTTCTCGCAGATGACAGGTACAAAACGGTCAAAATTAAGATTGTCTAAGTATTTGATCTTTTTAGTTTGTTCATCATAGGTAACCCCAACTAAATAATTTTTATTAATTAGGGTTTTTATATTTTTTTCAACATTTTCAGGAGGAATTTTTAAAAATCTTGCCAATTCTTCCAACTCTATCCCTTGTTCTTCACGCAGATGAATAATTGTGGATAAATATCTGGCATTAATAACTCTTAATTTTCTTGCGTTAAAAATTTTATAAAATAAATAATAACCTATGCCGAGACAACCTAAAGGTAAGGGAGCAAAGAACAGGGCAGAGAAAATCTTATCAAGAAAACTTTGTTCTGAACTAAATATAAATATAAAGGACATTATAATTACAAGAGCAATACAGTTTAAAATAGGTAATCCACAACCTATTTTTAAATTTTCCGATAAACTTTTTGATTCGGTTTTACTTTGTCCAAGTTTTTGGGCTGTAATGGCTGTGCTTTCTCCGCTTGCTATATGTTCGGTTTGGCAATAGGCGCAAATATATTTTTGCCCCTTGGTAACCTTATTGCTACCACCACATTCACACTTTTCATAAATAAAGTTGATATGTGCATCACCATCAACGCTTTCAGAGTCTAAAAACACAATTTTATTATTTATATAATCGACCGCAACTCGTTTGACATACCCAAAAGATAAAAGCTCATAAATAAGTTTAAGAGTTTTTTCTTCAGATTTATTTATATATTTTGCAAAAACTTCAATTTCAACTCCCTCATGACTATGAAATTTCTCAAGAGCTTCTAAAATTTTTCCACATCTGTATCTAAAACTTATACGCCAAATACCACCAAAAATTAAAGAAAAACCAATGACTTCGACAATATAGCCAAAAATATTATTAAAAGAAAAAGGTGGTTGAGTAAAAAAATTGGCACTTAATGTTCTTGAACCAAGGTAGCAAACAAAAATTCCAATTGCAATATTAAGTAAGGAAAGCAGTCTTGTAGCCATTTTAAACTCCTTTTGTATAAATTTAGGTTGTGTTTATAAATTCTTATAAGGTAAAATTTAAAAATTTCAAATTTTTATAAAAATAAAGTAATTCTTTATTATAAAGTCAAATAATTTAGAAATACACTCTATTAAAAGAAAAAAATGTTTGATAATGAAGTTTGTTTCTATTGCCATATAACCAAAAAGACAAGACTAAAACCCAAAAAATATATTTAAAATGGCAAAAATTTTATTTCCATGGGAAAAATCCAGAATTTTTTATTTATTCTGCTTCTACTTCTTTGTTGTCATTTTTTGGAACTTCTTTATTTTCTTCTTCTTTTGGAACTTCTTTATTTTCTTCTGCCTGTTTGGCTTCAATGGCCTTTAGCATTTCTTCAGGAAATTCAGTTTCTTGCATATTTGTGTTTTCTTGTTTATTTGTTTGATCAGAATTTGAATTGCCCCCAAGGTCTTCCACTGACATTCCCCTTGCTTTCATGGCTTCAAGCATGGCAGGGGGGATATTTTCGGGAAGTATGCCTGTATTCAAAACATCGGGCGAAACATTTGGAGGCATAACAGATTGCTCTTGATTTGTTTTGGCTTGTTCTTGGTTTTGGCTTGGCATATTTTCAGATTGGCTGTCTTGATTATTCATATTGCCTGTACTTTCAACGCCTGTACTTTCTCCGCCAATGGTTTCAACCACCAATAAGGGTTTATTTATGTGAACATGTTCTTGTTTATTCATTTGTTCTATGTGATGATCAATGGCTAAATAACACATCAGCCCAATTGCCAATATTCCAATTATGGCTGTAAATTTTGCCTTTTTATTGCTAATTATATCTGACATAAATTCTCCGTTTATAAACATATCTTCATAAATATTTGATAAATAGAATACTCATAGTATATTGAATTATTAGAGTAATATTATTTTTTTTTATTTATGAAATATGCTCTTTCGCTTAGTTGAAAAACATTAAATTTCTTCATTTTCATTTAATATTTTTTTTACTTTTTTAATCAAGTTTAATTGTTTGGTTATTATAATAACAATATAAATACCAAGTCCCAGCCATATTGCTATGTTTGCATAGATCAAAGCTTCAATTTCATTCATGATTTTTTCCTATAACAATGTTTATTAATCCATTTCATCATAAAGGATTTTGGTTTGATATTGTTTAATAATTTCAGCGTACTGTAATTGTTTCAGTCTTATGAGTAAAAGTGAAAAATAAATAAAGGCAAAACTAAATATACAAAATAGGACAGTATGAGCCATTTCAGGTTCCAAGCCCCCACCCTCAGAGCCAAAAACCGCCGGATGAATTGAACGCCATAGTCTGGCAGATAAAAAAACAAGGGGAACGTCTAAAAAACCTATGATAGAAATGACTGCGCAAACACTGTTTCTTTTTTCGGTGGGCATGGGCATGGTTCTAAAAACAAGGTAGGCGGCATAAATAAACCATAGTACCAAGGCCGTGGTTAGACGTGGATCCCAAGTCCACCACACGCCCCAAGCGTATTTCCCCCAAATCATACCTGAAACCAAGGTTAAACTTGCCAATAAAAACCCAATTTCTGCACTTGTAGCACTTAGTTTATCATAAAATTCCTTACGAGATTTTAAATATATGATAGCAGCCACAAAGGAAATAAAAAAGCTGATAAATGACCAAATTGCCACAGGCAAGTGATAATAAAATATTTTTTGAGCATAGCCCATGGTTTTTTCAAGGGGGGCATAAAAGAAAATTAAATACTGGGAAAAAATTAATGCTATAATTCCAAGCCCAATTAAAAAACTTATTTTTTTCATTAAATATCTCCACCATAAAGGAAAGGGAATAATATTATAGCCAAGGCACAAAATAGGGCATTAAATGCCAGCACAAGCCCATGCCAATTATAAATTTTTGCCGAATCAATAAATTGTATGCCTGAGGTATCGGCAAGCCCAAGGGAAGTTAAACTTATGGCTGCCAAAAGTAAGGGGATTAACAAAGGAAAAAGAATAATGCTGATTATACTGTCCTTTGCGCCTTGTCCAAGACAAAGGGCTCCGAGTAGTGAACCACAGGCACAAATTCCAAAATCGGCTGAAATTATGCCAAAAAATGCATGGAAAATATGATTTCCTAAATTTTGGTTTAGAAAAACAAACATGGCAGGTATGAAAATCAATTGGGCAAAAAGCAATATGATAAATCCTGCCACAAATTTTCCAAGCCAAATGGCTTGCAAGGGGCAAGGTAATAAATTTAAACCAATATATGTTTTGTTTTCGTCTTCAATTTGATAAAGTAATTGAAAAACAAGTACTTGACAAAAAACGGAGGAAAGCCAAAACATGGTAGAAGCCCCATTGGGGCTTAGTTTTTCGCCACTTTGCATGGAAAGACTAAATAAAAAAATCAATAAAAGCCCAAGGAGTAAGGCCTGTGAAATACCTGCTCCCTTTTTTAAAATCAATTTTAAATCTTTTTTAGCTATTAATAGGGCAGTTCTTAGCATATCACCTCTTTTTGCACAGAAATTTCCCTATAGATAATTTCTTTGTCGGCAATATGAAAATTTTTATCGGCATATTTACAGTCGGACTCAAAATCATGACTTACCCATAAAATACAAGTATTTTTTTGCTTAAAATTCTCAATGCAGGAATAGAAAATGGATTTCGACTCATGGTCAAGTCCTGTACAGGGTTCGTCAAGCATGAGTAATTTTGGTTTTTGCATAATTATTCTGGCAATATTTAACCTTTGTGCCATGCCACGGGAAAAAATATTAACTGTATCATCAATAAACTTATGTAAGTTAACTAATTTTAATGTGTCAATGATTTTTTCCCTGAGTTCCTTTGCTCCATATCCATTTTTAGCAAGTGCCTTTGTCCAAAATTCTAAATTTTGATAGGCTGTCAGTTGAGGATATAAAAAGGTAGAATGGCCCAAATAACCTTGCTCATGCTTGGGAACATTGGAAAAAATCCTTCCCTTGCTTGGCTTTAATAAGCCATTGGCAAGTTTTAATAGGGTAGATTTTCCACTTCCATTTTTTCCTGTCAATAATACAGTATCGGAAAAATTCAGTTCAAAATTAATATTTTTATAAAGTAAACGTAAATCAAAATTTTGGCTTACATTTTCAAATTTCAGACAATAATTTTCCACTTTATTGTTCCAATTCGTCTTTACGGCGTCTATTGCCAATATTATAAATTGTAAAGAAAGGAGCAATTGACAAAATAATTCCACCAATCCAAATCCAGTTAACCAGAGGTTGAATTGCAATGTTTATTCTTGCCTTATTATCCATGTCAATGCCTGAAAATGTAGCATATATTTCTTTTCCAAAGGAAAAAATTGTCACTGCTTCACTAAAGCTTCGATCGGGGTGGGTTGCATAGGAACGAATTTGAGGTGTCAGTGTTCCGATTTCTTCACCGTCTTTGAACACAGATAATTCAGCTTCCACAAAACTGATTCGATTTGGTTTCATCTCGCTAAGTTCAATGGTAAAGTCAGCAATTTTACTTGGTACACCTTTAATTAATTGGATATTTTCTGTTTCACCATTTGGATTTATGACAGAAATTTCGGCATCAAGACCAAAATTATTTCTTCTGTTATCAACAAAGGTTGTGACAGCCACCGTATAACCGCTAACAGTTATGGGCGTTTTATAGTTCAAAGACAGGGTATCGGATTTACCGTTTTTTGAAATTATAAATATGGCATTTGTATAAGCAGGTAAATGATATATTTCATTTAATTTAACTTGGTATCCATCAACTTGCGCACTTTCACCCCTATTTAAAGTGAGGTTTTGATCCATTTGGTAGGTGCCTGAAATGGCCACCCCAAGCCCCATCATGGCAAAGCCCACATGCACAAGCACTGCTCCGAATTTTGAATATTTGGTTTGAATAAGGTATAGAATCCAGCTTACCATACAAGTTATGGAAATTCCTGCTCCCATTAATGCCTTGGCCTTGGTAATTCCAAAAAATGTCCAACAAATAGAGAGGGAAACTATTAATGTCAGAACAACAAGGGATAAAAAGAGCTTATTACTGATTTTTCCTGTCCATGAAATCCAAGGACAGAGGGCAAGAATGGCCAATAAAACAGTCATCAAGGGCATGATGGTTGCATTGTAAAAATCAGCATTCAGCCCGACAGAAGCTGTACTTCCCATATCAAATAATTTTGCAGGCAAGGTGCTGATGACAGGCCAAAGTGTGGCAACCATGATAATAATGCTGATGGTAATCAGAAGCAGAGAAGTGGCTAATGCCAATCCTTCCTTGGTTTCAGGCCCATTAAAAGGTTTTTTTATCTTGGGCATGAACAGGCAAATGCCAATGACAGCAATAAATGTAAATAAAACATAGAAACCAATGGTTGAGCCTACTCCACCCCCAAAGGCATGCACAGAAGCAACCACGTTTCCACGCACAAGCCATGTGGCAAAAAAAGCGGAAACAAAGGTTAGTCCCATTAATAAGGTATGTAATCTTATACCTTTTTTACGCCAAGAATTTAATAAACCAAGATGTATGGTTGCTGTGGCAAAGAACCAAGGAATAAGGGAAGCATTTTCCACAGGATCCCAAGCCCAATAGCCGCCCCAGCCAAGTTCCATATAGGCCCACCATGCACCTAAAATAATGCCGGCTGAAAGCACAAGCCAGGAAAAAAGTAAAAGTTCATTACAGCATTTTTGCCAAGGCATTTCTGTGCCGTACTCACGGTTTGACATTACTTGAGCCAAGGCAAGGCAAGCAGGAATGGTAAAACCACCATAACCAAGCAAGAGCAAAGGAGGATGAAAAATCATGCCGGGATGTTGTAAAAGAGGTATTAATCCACGTCCTTCCAAAGGAGCAGGATCTAAAACAATAAAGGGATCATTGTCTGTGGTTAATAAAAAGCTAAAAAAGGCAATGGCAACAAAGTAAAAAAGCAAATACCAACACTTTGTTTCATCATTTAAATTTTTATAACTGTTGGTATATTGAAATAAAAGTCCGCAAATTATAACACTGACAGCCCAAAAGAGCAGAGAGCCGGCTTGTCCGCCCCAAAAAGCGGTTAAACGGTAAAAGATTGGCAAGGTTGTATCACTATAATCATGAACATATTTGAAACCGAATTCAAATTTGTAAAAGGCATATAGCAAGACAAGGGAGACAAAAATATAAATCAGTGAGATTAAAACATTAATAAAATGAAGCAAACCATAGTTTAAATCAGGTTCTAAATATTTACCCGCACCCGTTTGGGTTAAAGCTTTTTTTCTTGTAATCACTTGATAGTAACTATAAAAAGCTCCGAGTAGGGTTAATAAAAGGGTTAGTAGTAAAAGATAATGGGACACATGAGCAAGAGTTATCATAATAATTCCAATTAAAGTTTAATATAAAGGGGAAACCCTATTTTTAAAAATAAGATCTCCCCTTCGATGTGTTTTAAAAATAAGTTCTAAACAGATATAATCAGTTATTGACTAAAATTCCCGTAGAAAAGAGAGTTGCTTTTATACTTAGGCAAAATCCCACATGATTCCGGATTGAGGGAGAAAACCACGTTTTTTTGAAAAAAACGAGTTTTTCCCCCTCAAACTCCCCCTTTCCTTAAAAAACATTTTTTCAATCTATGATATAAACATTTTGATTTATTTATATTTTACTAAATTTAAAAAATCAAAAACCATACCGGAATTGTGATTTTTGAAAACCGGAATGGCGTGGCTTCACCCAAGGTAAGAAAATTATAAGAAATAATTCTTTTTTCTTTCATTTTGTGAGGGGAAAATGATGACCATGGTAGGCTTTTAATCAAAAGTGTTAGGCCTTTTTTTCTCTGTTTTCTTTCTCGTATTTTGAAGGACATTTTGTCATTAATGTTTTGGCAAAAAAAGCATTGTCTTGCATTTTGCCTTCCACAATAACCTCAACTCCGGCTTCAAAAGTATCCGGAATTGTTCCGCTATATGTTACAACAATATAATTATTGTTATTTTCTGCATCAATAAGTTGAAATTTAACTTCCTGTCTGCTTTTTGGTAATTCCAAATTATTATTTGAAACAGTTCCAAACAGGCGTGCTGATTTTAATTCATTTTGATCCATGGCCAAAGCTTCTGAAACATTTAGAAAATATACGGAATTTTGGGAAATACCCGACCAAACCATATATCCGACTCCAAATATAAAAAGTAGCAATGCTACAATATATATTTTTTTTGAGCTTTTTTCCATTTTGTCTCCCTAATTAATAAAATAATCCGATTTTTTTTAGAAACATTGACTAAATCAATGTCTCTAAAAAAATATAAAATAAGAAAAAATTAATGGCAAGCATGAACTTTTTCACAAGCAGGATTAAGCATTTTAATTTTTTTTGAGGGGGAAAACTCGCTCAATGTCAGGCGTGACTGGTTCAAAAAATTTTTCCCCTCAACAAAAAACAATGGTGTATAAAATCTTTTATTCCGCCAAAAACTCATCTGCGCTTTTAATGTCTGTAATACTAACAGCCTGATAGGCCTCAGAGCCATCTTCTGTTTTAATAATTTGTCTCATCATTCTGGTTAAAATCCCTTGGGGGCCAAGCTCAATCCAAGATCTAAAACCATTATTCCATTGATTGCTTATGGTTTCAATCCAGTAAACAGAAGAGGTCATTTGCTTTCTTAATGCTTGATGTAGTTCTGCACCGCTACTTAGACTTTCACCGTGAATATTACAATAAACATCGGCAATAGGGTCTTTCCATTCAATTTTATCCAGAAATTTGGCAAACTCAGCCGAAGCTTCTGCCAAAAGTGGAGTATGAAAAGCCCCACTCACAGCCAAGGGTATGCACTTGGCTCCATTTTCTTGAGCTCTTTCCACAAAATCGTCCAAGGCTTCCTTATGTCCGCTTATGGCAAATTGTCCCGGTGTATTTCGGTTGGCAAGCTTGACCAGTTTTCCTGTGGATTCTGAAGCTTCTTTACAAAATCCCTCTACTTGCTCAGCATTTAATCTTAAAATTGCATACATGGAACCTATTTTTTCAGGGTCGGCCTCTGACATTAATTTGCCACGCAAAGATACGGCTTCTAAAATTGTATCAAAATCCAAAACTTTGGCTGCCGCCAAGGCACTAAATTCACCAAGACTATGGCCTGCGCAAGCTTTTGGTTTAATTTTATTTGAAAGATATAATAATAATCCAAGGTTAACAGCAGTAATGGCCGGTTGAGAATTTTTCGTGTCCGCCATTAAGCCATCATCATTACTTTCCCAAAAAATTTCTCGAAGCGGTAAAGCACTATAGTATTCGGCTTTTTTCCAAAGTTCCATAGCTTCTTTTGATTTTTCAGCCAATTCTCTACCCATACCATTTTTTTGGGCACCTTGCCCCGGAAATATTAAAGCATCATTCATAATTTTACCTTTTAAAAAGTTGGCATAATTGATGTCAACTTAAATAATATAGTTCAAGCAGTTAATGGTTTAATAAAGCAAAAATTTTAACTTTGTTGGACATATTCGACAGCACTGAAACGCATTAGTTTATCCCAGTTATGGTGAGATTCAATATATCTGAAAGTTCCTGTTTTAACACGAATAACCAAGGAGTGAGTAATTGCACCCCCACTTAAAAATTCAACACCTCCAAGGAAAGTACCGCCGGAAATGCCTGTTGCCGCGAAAAAGGCATCATCATGTTTAATCATGGAATTGACAGTCAAAATTTCACGCATATCAATTCCTGCCTTTTCAATGGCTTCTTTTTCTACATAGGATTGGGGATCGAGACGACCAAAAATTTCACCGCCAACACCTTTGATTGCACAGGCTGCAATAACGCCTTCCGGTGTTCCGCCTGTACCCATCATAATATCAACTCCGCCTCTGGGGTCTGCAACCATTAAAGCGCCGGCCACGTCACCGTCGGTATTTAGTTGAATTCTGGCACCTGTTGCCCTGATTTCGGCAATAAGTTTTTCATGTCTTGGTTTTTCAAGAACAAAAACAACCAAGTCATTTACATCTTTGCCAATTGCTTTTGCAACATTGGTTAAATTATCTTTTACGGGGGCATCAATGTCAATTACATTTCTGGCTTCATGCCCAACAACTATTTTTTGCATATAATAGCTTGGTCCGGGATTATACATGGTGCCGGCAGGACAAGCAGCCACAACAGAGATGGCATTTGGTCTGCCTTTTGCAAGTAAATTTGTTCCCTCCACAGGGTCAACAGCCACATCAAGGGCAGTACCTGTTCCCATGCCAAGCTCTTCACCTGTATATAGCATGGGAGCATTATCTTTTTCTCCTTCGCCTATAATTACTTTTCCTTTTATATCAAGGGAATTGAATGATAAACGCATGGCATCGACAGCCGCACCGTCTCCGCCCTCTTTATTTCCTCGCCCAAGCCATCTGGCGGCAGATAGGGCAGCTGATTCGGTAACACGTACCAAGTCAAAGGCCAGATTTTTTTCAGGAGCTTGCATATAATATCCTTTATTAATTATATTAGATTGTTATGTAATATTAAGTTTGTGAAAATTTTATGTAAAGACCTTTAAATTATTCAAGATAAACTACTTAATAATAATTTGTAAATTTATATCATAATTTTTAATAACATTCAAGAAAGTAATTATAGGAAATTTTTTTTACCTTTATCTTGATTTGACTAAAAGGTTCTGTTTTCTTCACCAGCTTATGTCATTCCTAAATTATGGCATGATTTTTGATTTTAGACATTAAATAAAATATTAATAAATCAAAATAGTTATATTATTACTTAATAAAATGTTTTTTAAGGAAAGATGAGATAGACCCGCCCCCATGGCGAACTTGTC
>CAYJGE010000050.1:0-18709 GCA_964369835.1 uncultured Mailhella sp. | reverse complement strand
TAAAATCAAAAATCATGCCATAATTATGTTTTTTTAAAACCGGAATGGCGTGGGGACAAATAAGTCCAACTTGAGGAAAAAACCATTACCTTTCGGCTAATTTTATTGTATAATATATTTATAATATTATTTTTTATTTTAAAATAACAAATTAAAGTTTGTGCAAAAAATTTTTATAAATTGAAATGACGTGCACGTGCCCGTGGGAGAATATATGTTTGAAAAATTATTTCATTTAAAAGAAAATAATACTGATATCAGAACAGAAATTTTTGCAGGTATAACAACTTTTATGACAATGTCATATATTCTTTTTGTTAATCCAAGTATCCTTTCAACAACAGGAATGGATCCCATGGCAGTATTTACAGCAACAGCTTTAACTGCCGGTATTGCAACTTTAATCATGTCCATAAGGGCAAATTTACCCATTGGCATTGCTCCCGGCATGGATTTAAATGTACTTTTTGCTTTTATTGTGGTTGGAGAAATGGGATATTCATGGCAATTTGCCATAACTGCAGTCTTTATTGAAAGTTTAATCTTTGTTGCCCTTTCATTAACAAAGTTTAGAGATAAAATAATTCTTTGCTTCCCTTTTTCTTTGCAAAACGCCATTTCGGTGGGCATGGGCTTATTTATTACTTTTATAGGCTTACGTTCAGCAGGTATTATTGTTTTTGATCCCACAACACTAATCAAATTGGGTGATATAACTTCTGCTTCATTTTTTATTACAGCCATCGGAATTCTAAGTATTGGAATAATGTTAATTTATAAAATTAAATGTGCCCTATTAATAGGAATTTTAATCAGCACTTTCATCGCAATCCCCTTGGGTATCAACTCCTTTAGTTCTCTGATTACTCCTCAGCTATTTTCTGTTCCTTCACTTGCTCCAACATTTATGCAATTTGAGTGGATTAATATATTTTCCTATGATATGTTTATTATTGTTATCATCTTTCTTTTTGTAGATATTTTTGACACAACAGGAACCTTTATCGGTCTTGGCAGAAAAGGCAACTGGTTTGATAAAAGCGGAAAGTTACCCAAGGCTAAAAATGCCTACTTGGCCGATGCCCTTGGTTCCACCATTGCATCTATTTTGGGTTCTTCAGCTGCTACTTCATACATTGAAAGTGCAAGCGGTATTGCAGAAGGGGGAAAAACAGGATTGACAAGTTTTACTGTTGCCATTTTATTTCTGTTTTCCTTATTTTTTGCCCCTATTTTTCTCTTTGTGCCTACAGAAGCAAGTTCTGCTGCTTTGATCTTAGTTGGTATTTTTATGATTACACCCATCACAGAAATCGACTTTAATGATTATCTTTACAGCATTCCTTCATTTATTATAATTGTAATGATGCCCATGGCTGTTAGTATTGCCGATGGTTTGATTTTTGGATTAACAAGCTTTGTACTGCTTGCTTTTTTTTCAAAAAGAACAAACGAAGTATCAAAATTTACGATCATTGTTGTAATCTTAGCAATGATCAAATATTTATTGGTCAATTGATGCATGTGATTCAGGATTGAGGGGGAAAACCACGTTTTTTGAACTAATCCATGACGCTTAGTCTCACATTGTTCGACATAAGCTGGGTAAGTTTTCCCCCCTCAAACGTAACTGCTTCCCTCTTTCCTTAAAAAACATTTTATTAAATAATAATATAACTGTTTTGATTTATATTTTTATTTAATGTCTAAAATCGAAAATCAAGCCATAATTTTGATTTTTAAAACCTGAGAGGCGTGGAAACCCTCTAATAAAAAATTATCAATCAAGGATATATAATGAAAATTTTAAGAAAAATAATAAAAATTGATCATACAAAATGTGATGGATGTGGACTTTGTGTTAATGCTTGTCATGAAAATGCAATTGGAATAATTGATCAAAAAGCGACTTTACTTCGAGATGATTATTGTGATGGTCTTGGAGACTGTTTGCCTGCCTGTCCACAAATGGCCATTTCTTTTATTGAAAGAGAAGCTTTGCCATATGATGAAGAAGCTGTTCAGGCAAATATTTTTAAAAAAGAACAAGAAAACAAGATAATATTGCAAAACAATACATTTAAACAAAGTGAAAATGTATTAACCAAGACAGAATTAAAGCCTTTTAGCCAAATAATTAAACAAAATCAATTAATAAACTTCCCAATTCAAATAAATCTTAGTCCCATTAAAAGCCCATGCTATCAAAATGCCAATTTATTGATTGCGGCGGACTGTACCGCCTATGCCTATAAAAATTTTCATGATGATTTTATGAAAGATCATGTGACTCTTATTGGCTGTCCTAAACTTGACAACACAGATTATGCCCAAAAACTCTGTTCAATTTTGCAAAATAATAATATAAAAACTATTAAAATCGTAAAAATGGAAGTACCATGTTGTAATGGTTTGGAAAAAGCTGTAAAAATTGCTATATCAGACAGTAAAAAAAATATTCCTATGGAAATCATAACAGTTTCAACTCAAGGAATTGTATTATAAAAAACACCAAAATATTTTAATAAATATTACACTATAAAATTAAAAAACAATGCTTATGGAATCATGGATTAAATTAATAATTCCATAAGCATTAAAATATTAATCTTGATATTCATACAATAAGGTATGCGCTTTGTTTGGCATTTTATAATATTGAAATCTAACCTGCCTTGGGTTTCTTCCCCTTGGCCTTATATTTTGTTGAAAATACATTTTATCATCTGAAATCCAATAAACTCTATTCTTACTATTGCGTCTTGAACCTTCCCAAGATACAAACGGATCTTTTTGATAAGTGTAAATATAGACAACATTTTTTTCTGTATGTATTCTGATATCTGTACTGTCCCATGGTTCTGTTATAAACCAACCTTCAGTTGTCCACTCTCCCTCATCACCCACAGTAAAATCATTATACCTTATGGCTGTATAAAGTTTTTCATGTCGATTATTTATAATTGTAATCTTTTTTTGGGCAAAAGCTTCAAAGGTAAAAGTAATCATTAAAAATATACTGATAGCTATGACTTTATAATATCTCATTACAACCTCCTATAATAAAAATAATATTTTGATACTTTGAAAATATGGAGATACGATTTAATCAGAGTTAAGCATATATCCATAAATACTCGGCGTACAAATTATTCATAACATATTGATTACAGAAAACAATTTATTTATAAAGTAATCTTTCGCTTAGTACCTTATTTTTTAATCATCTTACACATTCAAATATTTTTTGTCCATTTAAAATAGCCTATCCATCCCATTTCATCACGTGATTCCAATTCTTATATTAAAAGATATTTTATCAAAACTGATTAGTAAAAATCTCTTATTTTATCATTTTTTCAAACAAAGTTTGAAAAAATCATTGGGGTTTGCAAAGGGGTCCCTTTGCTGGGGGTTTGGGGCAAAGCCCCCAAATCAATGCTTCTAAAAAAAATAAACCCCCTGCCTTGGCAAGGGGTTTTTATATTTATGCAACAATTCTTGGGGTTGCCATTGTATAAAGATCATGGGGGTCTAAAATCAAAACCACACTACCATCACCCATAATACTGGCTCCTGCTAATCCTTGAATATTATTCAAGTAAGCTCCCAGAGGTTTAATTACTATTTCCTGTCTGTCCAGTAATTGGTCAACCACAAGTCCCAACCTTCGATCATTATCTTGCAAAATAACCATGGACAATGTGGATTTCTCATAATCAATGGGTAAATCTAAAAGTTCTGCCAAGTCAATAATACCCAGAACCTCTCCTCTCAATGTGACAGCCTTTCTACCATTTATGTCAGTCAAAGCACTGCTTTCCAACTTTGTGGTTGTTGCAACAGCATCAAGAGGCAAAGCATACATTTGATTATCCATTTTAATCATTAAGGCTTCAATAATTGCCAATGTTAATGGTAATGACAAGGTTGTGCGAGAACCTTTTCCAACCTCTGTATTGATAGAAATATTGCCCTTGAGATTTTTAATATTGGTTCGGACAACGTCCATACCAACACCACGCCCTGAAATATCTGTAATAACTTCAGCAGAAGAAAATCCGGGTGCAAAAATAAGGTCAACTGCTTCTTGGTCAGTTAATGATCTTGCTTCATCTTCTGTAATAATTTTTTTCTTAACTGCAATTGCACGCATTTTTTCTGGGTCAATCCCTTTGCCATCATCTTCTATTTCAATGACAACAGAGTTACCCTTATGGTATGCCCTTAATGTGATTGTACCGACAGGATTTTTACCAATTTCCTCACGAATATGCGGAGGTTCAATTCCATGGTCCAAACTATTTCTGATTAAATGCATTAATGGGTCATTTATGGCCTCAATAATACTTTTGTCAAGCTCAGTTTCCTCACCTTCAATAACAAGTTCGACTTCTTTGGATATTTTTCGTGAAATATCCCTTACCAAACGCGGAAAACGTGAAAATACTGATGAAACGGGCAACATTCTGACTTTCATCAAAGTGTCTTGCAAATCATCTGAAACCCTGGCCATGGCATAGGTTGTTTCTGAAAGATCCTGTGCAATTATTGAAATATCGACATTATTGGGATTAGATTCGATATTTTTTGTAATCATTGCATAACGGTTACGGTTGATTAAAAGCTCACCGATCAAATTCATTAAATGATCTAATTTTTCATAATCAACCCTGATACTTGAAGTTGGTTTTGCATCAGTTTTTTTGCCTTGAGCGGCTGCGGCAGGTGTAGCCGCAACAGGAGCTGCCACAGGAGCAGGATCCGGTGGTGCCGGCACAGCAGGAGGAACATCAACAGGAGCAGGTGCTGACACAGGAGCAGGAGGCGTATCAACAACAGGAACAGGAGCAGGTGCTGACACAGGAGCAGGTGCTGACACAGGAGCAGGTGCTGACACAGGAGCAGGAGGCGTATCAACAACAGGAGCAGGAGTCGGTTCTTGAACCACCTCTTGCGTACTACCTCTAAGCGATTGTTCTGCCAAAGTTTGTTCAATACAATTGTCTGCAAGTTCAATAATAATGTCAACCTCTTGATCAATCAAGGACATAATTACCCCAAAGTCAATTGCATCGGAGTTTCTGGCCTGATCTACAATGCCGGCTGTTCTTTCTGTATATTCTTGTAACTCTGCAAAACCCATAAATTGGGCAGAATTTTTAATAGCAATTAAACTTCTGTATAAGGCATCTTGAAAATTTTGCTGATCAGGATCATCTCCAAGTTTTTTCAAAGCATCTCTAATAACAGTATGCTGTTGTGAAATAGTTTGCTTAAACATTTCAAAATCATCATTTTGACTACTATTATTATTAATAAATGCTGAAGTTTTTGTTGGTTCGCTTGCTTCATTTGAACTTGCTTTAACCCTTTCAAAGGTACCGCCTGCAACAACAATTTTTAATTTCTCTAAGAGTTCTCTTGTGTCACATGGATTTGCAAGATTTTCTTCGGGAACAACTTGTCTGATTAAAAATTCCAATGTTTCAACTGAAATAAATAACAAATCAACAATGGATTCCGTGATTGTAATCTCACCTTGTCTGGCTTTATTCAATAGAGTTTCAAGCTCATGGGTTAGGGCATTTAATTCAACATAATTAATAATACCGCTATTACCTTTTAAATTGTGAGCACCTCTGAAAATATCATTAATAGCATCAGGGTCTTCCAATTTACTTTCAAGATTAAGAAGACTGGTTGCCATGTGTTCGGTCTGCTCAACAGCTTCGTCTACAAAATCTCGTAAATGAGTTTCACTAAACCCACTCAAAAGCCTTGGACATAAAAGAGGCAAGCTTTTTAGCCAGTCAGCAGTGGTTACTGTATTGTCCAAAGTATAAACATTGGGAGCTGAAGCCTTGGGACATTCTGCACCTACATTATTTTTATTATCCAAAAATGTTTTAACTTCTGAATATTCTATTTTATTTTCAAGCGGTTGATTTGGATTTTCAACAGTTTGAGCTACATTTTCCATTATCTGAGGAGGATTGTCCTGAACCATTGCCATAGGTTCTTCAACAATTTGAGTAGCTTGAACAGGTTCAGATGCCACAGGCGCTGCTTGAGGACTTGCAACCATTCCGGCCGGCTCTTCGCCTGCCAAAACAGCATCAAGTTGAACTATGAGATGATCTATCGGAACATCACCCTCTGACATGGTTGATTCAAGGTTATTTAATAACTGATTTAATGCATCGGTTGTTGTTAAAATCAAATCCATAATTCCGGGAGTAACAACAGCTTCACCACGTCTTAAGGCATCAAGAATATTTTCAGCTCTGTGGGCAAGTTTATTTATCTGACCAAGATTTAAAAATCCAGACGCACCTTTTAAAGAATGCATAGGACGAAATATATCATTTAATAATGCAAGATTTTCCGGGTTTTTTTCAAGAGCTAATAAACTTGGTTCGATAGTATCAAGATGTTCTCTTGATTCAATTATAAAATCATTGACTAATTCTGCATCAAAATCTTGTGTCATATTACCACCTTAATCTTTTTCAACTTAAATTAGTTTGTGTTACCTAATAGCATTTTAATATTTCTAACCATACGTTCAGGTTGAGCAGGTTTTACTAAATACAGATTAATTCCTAAATTAATACCTTTTTGGATATCACTTTCCCCACTTTCTGTAGATAAAATAATTATGGGAATATCACGATAATTACTTTGAGCTCTGACTGTGGCTATAAATGAGAACCCATCCATTTTTGGCATGTTTATATCAGTCAAAATAAGCGCTATATCTTCTGAGGAATAAAGTTTTTCCAGCCCATCAAGTCCATTTTCCGCTGTTATAACAGGTATTCCTTCAGCCTGCAAAATAAATGCGACTAAATTTCGTATGGTTTTTGAGTCATCAACAATGAGAATGGTTTTTTTACTCATAATTTTCTCTTTATATTATTTTTATTTTAGAAAGATATTTTGTAAAGTGCTTAAAAATAGACATAAAAATCAATTTTGTTTTTAGCTCAATTATATTTAAAATAAATAATACAAGGTATTATATAAAAATATTATACTATTTTATTTTACTGTACCTTTCTATCATAAAGTATATGCGTATTTAATCATTACCATAAATTATGTATATGATGAAAATAAAATTATGTCAATTAGATAAACATTCCTTTAAAATAAAATTTACTATTCTTTCTTTTGGTAAATAATTGCATCTTTAAAATGTTTTGGGTGAAATGCTCTACTAATATTATGTAAAGATTCCGAGTGTCCGATAATTAAATATCCACCTGATAAAAGATTATCATAAAAACAGTTAATTACATGGGTTTTCATCTCATCATCAAAGTAAATAATAACATTACGACAGAAAACAACATTAGACTTTTCAACTGCCTGCATTTGTGGCTTATTTACAAAATTTATTTGACCAAAATGAACCAATTTCTTTACTTCGGGTCTAATGATATAATCCCTACCCTGTTTATTAAAATATTTAGTTACTATTTCCGGAGGAGTAGATCTCAAAGCATATTCACTATAAACACCTTTTCTTGCAAGGTCTAACATGGCAAGGGATAAATCATTGGCTGTAATCTTAATATCCCATGAATTTATTTCATTTTTTAATACTTCATGTAAGATTATGGCAATGGTATAGGGCTCTTCGCCACTTGAACATCCGGCAGACCAAATATGAATTTTTTTCTTACCGCTTTTTTTCAATTCATTTACCAGTACCTCAACAACATTTTCTTTGAAAATTTTTAATTGTGGCATATTACGAAAAAATGAAGTTTCGTTTGTTGTCATATTTTCAAAAAACTTATTAAGTTCTGTTGTTTTATTATTATCATATCGTAAATAATTTAAATATTCACCGTAATTATGTAGCGAAAGGGCTTTTAATCTTGATGTAAGCCTATTTTCTACCAAATATTTCCTGTTTTCATTAATATAAATACCTGCTTCATCATACAAAAAATCCCTTAGCTGGGCAAATTCAGCAGCTGAAATTTGAATTGTTGAATTATTTATACCTTGAACATTTAGTATATCACCTGTGGTTAATGAACTGGTCTGTTTGGTTGGTACTTCTTTGGAAAATGGTTTAAACATCGAAACAGGCGCTTTTTCAGCTCTGGCAAAGGGTGACGTTTGTCCTTTATTTTGTTCAAAAATAGACTTTGGTTTTGTCAAGGTTGAAGTTTTGGTAAGTTTTGCAGTATTGCTTTGTTGTTTTTGTAAAGCTTCCAATCTATCTTTGATTGACGCTACAGATTGGGTGCTTTGGGCTGTCGGAACTTCCAAGGAACTTGTTTGACGTTGAAATATATTTTGTCCTGATGTTACCATGGAGCCTGGTAATACATTGGTCTCATTTTTTTTAAACTGAGTGTGAGGCGTTTTTTGAGTTAAGGGTTGCCTTGCACTAAAAGGGCTTACATTATTTGTTGTTTCATTATTTTTATTAAATACTGAAGATCTTGAAGTAGGTGGAGAGACTTCGGCATTTCGACTAAAATTACCGGTAAAGCTTGGCTTTTCTGTTTCTCTGCTTCTATTTAAATTACTTGTAAAACTTGGCCTTTCTGTTTCTTTCGCTCTGCTTAAATTACTTGTAAAACTTGGCCTTTCTGTTTCTTTCGCTCTACTTAAATTACTTGTAAAACTTGGCCTTTCTGTTTCTTTCGCTCTGTTTAAATTACTTGTAAAACTTGGCCTTTCGCTTTCTTTATCTACTGTTTTAAAACCGCTTTGCTGATTAATACTTTTTATTTTTTCAAGATAACTAAGACTTGAATTTGTTTCTACAGCAGATTCATCTTTTTTAAATTTTTTATCAAAACTTTGAAATGGAAAATCTTTTTTAGTATTACTCATTATAACCTCCAGAGTTTTGTGATAAAAACTCTAAAGCGTTCTGAGCAGCTGTTTGTATTTCCGGAACTTCGTGAGAAACAAATTTCAATAAATGTTGAATAGCTTTGTCTCCACCAATAACGGCAAGACCATTTAATATTTCCATTTGAACCAATACGTTTTCATTTTCCATCATTTCAACAAAAACAGGTATTATGTCCAGAACATGATTTTGAGCCAATGATGAAATTGCTCTTATTTTTACCCAGTCATCTTCATCAGAAAGAGCTTCAACCAAAACGGGTATTGTTTCTTCTGTAACATTTTCACCAATAAACTCAATGGCTGTCAGTCTAACTTCCTTGGAATTATCCTTCATTGCTTCAAATAGGTGAGGAAGTTTATTGTCTAAATTATCTATTCCATAACCAATTGATTGTACAGCAATTTTCCTAACTTCTTCATTGACATCATGTATGGAATTGGAAATTTCAACAAAAAAGTATTCAGCGTTAATTCTTCCCATTGTATAAACAGCTATTTGACGTAATTGACTGTCTTCATTATCAATTAAAGAAACAATATTCATTATTGTTTGTTCATCATCAAGTGCAAGACAGGCTTCAAGAGCCGCCTCCCTGACAGTAACATCAGGATGATTTAAAAACTCCAACATAAGTGGTGCAGCTTCAATATACTGTTGTAATTCTCCAATGAAATTAAAAACCACACATAAAATTTCCGGTTCTTGATCTTGGCTCATGAGATTTAAAAAATAAGGAATGTCTCTACTGTCACAAGTTGGAGAAATGATTTCAAGAGACCTTACTTTGTCATCCAAGGGCAAATTATTTAGATGTCTTTTTATGGCGTATTTTCCCGCTTTTCCATCTAAACTTCCACAAGCTTCAATAGTTATTTTTCGGACAAGATCATCATTTGATAATAAACCATGTTCTAAACTTTCATTATAGCCAATGGTAATCAAACACTCAAGGGCAATTTGCAATAGGTTTTGTTTTGTTGGCAAATCCAAAGTTGCAATAAATTCCAAAATGGTCTTTGTTCCCAGCGGATTGACGCCAATATAGGAAAGTCCGGTTAGCATTATTTTTAAAACATCTTCATCTTGTTCTGATTTTATTGTTTCTATTAAGTAATTTTGTAATTGGGTAAACTGTTTTCCGTCAATTAAATTTAAAGCATTTGATCCTAAAATTTGGATTATGGATTTCAATGATTTAATTTTTAAAGGTTCTGATGAGTTTTCAATATAATTTAATAAAAATGGTGTAGCTTTAATACTTTTAATATCACCAAGGGCTTCAATAATCATAGATGAAACAAGGGGAGTTGCCGTATCTAAAGAATTAATCAATATTTCAACAGAATTTGAATCCCTTAGTTTTGCCAAAGCTTCAATAACAGCATATTGAACCCACTCTTCGTCATTTAAAGCCTGACTTAAACTATTGGCTGCTTCAGGATTTCCAAGAGTTCCCAAACTTATGGCCGCCTGATAGCGAACATTTGCTTCCACATCTTGCAAGAGGGCATTACAAAGTGGAACCAGAGCAAACTGAGACCCACTTGTCCCTAAAATATCCGAGCTAAATATTCTGATGTCAGAATCTTCATCATAGATTAGTTCCACTACACTTTCAATATTATCCATGCAAATATCGCGTAGAATATCCATGGCAATATTTCTGACAGTCACATCTTCTGAACGCAATACGGGAATAACCAAATCAACTGCATTTTTTCCACGAATTTTACGCACAGCAAATTCGCAAGCGTCTTGAACTCCAACACTTGAACTATTAAATAATTCAACAAGTTTAGGCAAGGCTTCTTCAATATTTAAGTTCGCGGCTTCAAAAGCAGCTTCTCTTACGATGGAATGGTCTGTTGATGATAAATTGTCAAGAATTTCAGCAATCTTATTCACATCAGCAGAGGGTAGTTTATTTTCATCAATACCCATATTTGCTCCCATATTCGCTCCGAAGTAAATTAAGTAAGCATGGATTTATTTTCTTGGAAAATTTTTATTAATTCCAATACCTTAGTCTAATTTCATAAAACCAATCCCAATTAATAAGGCATGGATATAGTTTTAAAACTTGTATCATAAACTATAAAATATTTTAATAAGTTAACCGGTATTTCATTACAAAACAATGAGTTATTTTCTTGAGGGAAAACTTTTTTAAACAAAATCATGACGCCCGTCTCGTTTTACTCAACATGACTAGGACTTTCCCCCAAATCATTTTTCTAATAAGACTTAGTTATAATTTCATTTTTTAATAAAAAATGATTTAAAATTTAAAAAGCAAATTTTAAATTTTTTATAGCGATTTAATCAGCATTTTCTTAACTATCTTATTTATATCATAACAGCATAAGCTTTGTAAAACAAAATTTATAAATATTTTAATGAAACCCACGTCAATCCGTTTTTATGTTTTTTGAGCGGGAACACCACGGTTTTTTGAAAAAAACGAGTTTCCCCCCTCAAACTCCCCCTTTCCTTAAAAAACAAATTTTTATAATATATTGTTTTACTAATATTTTTTAAAAAATACCTTTAAAAAATATTTTGATTTTTGAAAGTTAATTTCACTAGCGGATTGACGTGTTAATGAAGCAGGATATAAAACAAAACTTAACGATAAAGAGCTTTTTGAATACTGTCAGCCAAATCGTCAAGACTTACAATTTCATCAGCCAAATTAGCTTCAATAACTGCTTTTGGCATACCGTATACAGTGCTTGAAGCTTCATCTTGTGCAATGATATAGCCGCCTTTTGCTTTTAAAGTTTTTGTCCCCAAAGAACCGTCACTTCCCATTCCTGTCATAGTAACTCCAACAACCTTATTACCTAAAACAGCAGCAGAATCATTTAAAATGTTGGCGGCAGGTTTATATAAAGCATCTTTCGGTTCTTCAGAAATTTTAATAAAAGGTAAAGCACCTTTTACGCCAATACTGATATGTTGTCCTCCAGGACAAATATAAGCAACTCCGTTGGTTAGTTTATCTCCGTCTTTTGCTTCAAATACTTTGATTTTACAAAGGGACGCCAAACGATTGGCAAAGGCATTGGTAAAAGCTTTTGGCATATGCTGAGCAATTAAAATGCAAGCAGGAAAGTTTTCCGGCAGAGCAGCCAAAACCTTTTGTACTGCAGGTGGACCCCCTGTGGACACACCTATAACTACAATATTTCTTTTTGGAATACCTGTCATATTTACCGGAGGTGCTTTTTTTACAGCTGCTACAGCATTTGACTTACCCGAAGCTAAATTTGAACCATGTTTATCAGCTAATTTAATTTTATTTAATACAGAATCTTCCTTAGATTTTGCTTGCATATGTGAACCTCGTCTCGCTATGGCTTTTATTTTTGTAATCAGTTCATTTTGAGCTACAGCAAAACCAACAGCACCTTCTTGATATTTTGGTAAATAATCAAGTGCACCTAAGTCCAATGCTTTTAATGTACTTTCAGCACCTTGATTAGTTAATGAACTTATCATTAAAACAGGACGTGGATAGTTTTTCATAATTTGCTCTAAAGCTGTTAAACCGTCCATAATAGGCATTTCAATATCAAGAGTTACCACATCCGGATTAAGTGTTTTTATTAAATCCAGTGCGTCACGACCATCTCGACCATATCCAACAACTTCAATTGAAGGTTCTGAGGACAACATATGTGTAAGTGCATTTCGCATAAAGGCGGAATCATCAACAATAAGAACTTTAATCATTACAATAACCCTCTATAATTTATAATAAATAGATATTTCATTAATTTGAAATTATAATCATCTTTTTTCATTCTATAACATCTTATTGATTTATGTCTATATTTTTTTTATATATTTTTTTTTACAAAAGCTTAAATTAGGCTAATATTCCTATAATATTTTATAATTATTATATATTTTTGTTATAAAACATAACTATACAGCGACCTGTAATTGTTAATAAAAGACATAATATTGACAATTTAAAATTTTAGAATATACTTTTTATGAAAGTACTGATCAAATCAGTATTTCACAAAAAGCATTACCTTTAATCATGCGAACAAAAATCAAAAGCAGATTAATGTATTTATACTATTAATATATTGATTTTTATAATATTTAATGAGCGTTATCACTAAATGTGACACAAGTACCGTAAAACAAGGTTTGTTATTTTATTCGTTAAGGAAACATGATTTTATCAGCATCTTCTTAAAACTAAACAATTTTGATAAAAAAATTAAATATATCAAAAAAATTATTAAAAAAATAAGGGGTAAATATGAGATTAATAACTCGCTCAGACTTTGATGGTTTGGCATGTGCTGTATTTCTAAAAGAAGTAGGCATGATTAATGAATTTACTTTTACACATCCAAAGGATTTACAAGATGGTTTGATAGAAGTTACTCATAATGATGTCCTTGCCAATGTTCCTTTTGTGGAAGGTTGTGGCTTTTGGTTTGATCATCATTCAAGTGAAGATGAGAGAAAAGCGTATACCGGTAAATATAAAGGAGTAAGTAAACCGTCACCAAGTGCAGCCCATGTTATTTATGATTATTTGGGTGGAAAGGAAAGATTTCCACAATATGATGATTTACTTGATGCTGTAGATAAGGTTGATTCTGCCAATTTAACAAGGGATGAAGTTCTGAATCCTTATGAACATCCATGGATTTTACTTGGTTTTATTATGGATCCGCGTACAGGTTTGGGTCGTTTTCGTAACTTTAGAATCAGTAACTATCAATTAATGGAAAAATTGGTTGATTGGTGCCGTGTGATGTCCATTCAAGAGATAATGGCCTTGCCTGACATTCTTGAACGTGTTGAGCTTTACAAGGAGCAAACCGAAAAATTTACAGATATGATTTTTGAACATACTGTTGTTGAAGATTCTGTCATTATTACCGACCTTAGAGGGGTTGACCCAATTTATTCAGGTAATCGCTTCATTATATACAGTGTTTTTCCGGAGCAAAATATTTCTGTTTGGATTGTAAACGGAAAAGGTGGTAAGGGTTGTTCCGCTGCTGTCGGATATAGTATTATCAATCGCACTGCCAAGGTTGATGTGGGCTCTCTAATGTTAAAATACAATGGTGGAGGGCATAAGGTTGTCGGAACATGTCAGTTTTCTGATGAAGAAATGCCAACCGGTTTACCCAAAATGTTGGCAGAATTAAAAGAACTTAATAAATAATCTTTTATTATCAATATAAAATAATTTCGGAACCTCTGTGTAAATATTACATAGAGGTTCTAATTTTATGATTTTATTGACATTTTTTATAGCTTGCTATTTTTTATAAATCATGCTTTAATTTTTTTCAATTAAATTTGAACTTAGACATAAGTTAATTATCTGAGCGTAGGAATTTTCGTAAATAAAAAATTAAATATTGTTTGTATAATTCAATTTATTTATCGAATATTTATGAAGATATGCTTATAAGAACTTTTACGCCATTTTTTTGTAAAATCTCATGGTTAATTTATGTTAAAATCTTTGCATACCAATTTTTAAAATGTCAGAAATATTGTTTTTACAAATGGTTTTCATGAAAAATAATAATTGTGCAAAGACTTCTGTAAAAAATCAATTAATTTAATTTTTATTCCAAGGATTTTGTAAAATGACCGAGAGTCTTTGTTGTGTGAATATAAACCTAAAAGCCCTTGAACATAATTATCAGTTTTTATCGGCTCAAAAAAAGACTTTATTGCCTGTGATAAAAAATGATGCCTATGGACATGGAATTTTAGAAATAGGGGCACATTTACAAAAACTTGGTGTACAAAATTTGGCTGTAGGCACAGTAAATGAAGCTATTATGCTTAGAAATATAAGCATAGAAGCAAGACTGATTCCCCTTTTGGGCTACACTAATTTAAAAGAATATGAGCTTTCCAAAAAACATAGTCTGATAACTGTCGTACATGATGAAAAAAGTTTAAATCTTGCTTTGGATTATGATTTGGATATTGCAGTAAAAATAGATACAGGAATGGGAAGACTGGGTTTTCGTCCGGAAAATTTCACCAATCTGATTAAAAAACTTTTGCAAAAACAAAATAAACCAAAAATTCTTATTTCTCATTTTTCTTCTTCTGACTGTCCAAATAGTGATGAATTTACCTATTATCAAGCAGCTCAAATGCAAGAAGCAGAAAATATTTTTAAAAATAGTTTTCCGGATTTATTAACAAGCTATGGAAACTCTGCCACAATTTTAGCTTTTCCTGAACTGTCGGGTGATTTACCAAGGCCGGGAATTGTTCTTTATGGCGGAAATCCATTTTATCAAAATTCCAGACAAGACCTTGCCAACTCCTTACAAGCGGTAATGACCGTGACTGCACCAATCCTATCAGTGCACAAATTAGCCAAGGGAGAAAGTTTGAGCTATGGCCGAAGTTTTACAGCCAAACGCAATAGCATTGTGGCTTGGCTTGGGATTGGGTATGCTGATGGCTACAGAAGAGCAACCATGGCAAATGATGAATATGGTAAAGGTGGAATACAAGTAACCATTCATGAAAAGCGTTGCCCTGTTATTGGTCATATAAATATGCAAATGACTGCTGTAGATATTACTGATTTACTTGAAGAAAAAAATGTGGAAGTCGGTGATACAGCCTATATTTTAAATGGCTGTAAAAATGGAATATATATTGATGAGATAGCCAAATGGTGGAATACAATACCCCATGAAGTAACTTCTGTACTCGGAAAAAATTTATACTGTATTCACTATTAATCACGTGATTCCGGATTGAGGGGGGAAACCCCATTTTTTTGAACTAATCCATGACGCTTAGTCTCACTTTCTTCGACATAAGCTGGGTGGGTTTCCCCCATCAAACTCCCCCCTTCCTGAAAAAACATTTTTTCAAATAACAATATAACTATTTTGATTTATTAATATCTTATTCAATATCTAAAATTAATTATTATCTATAAAAATTACCCAAACATCAATGAGTTAACGCCTCAATAAAACAAGACCTCTGCACAATTATTAATTTGTAATAACAATCTGTTTATAGAATTATTTTTTTGTTTTTAGATAAATTTTTGTGCAGAGGTTTCAAAACATATAAAAAAATGATTGGAATACCAATGAATTTGGTGTCTTTCTACAACTAAAAAAAGGAGTTTATTATGAAAGTATTAATGATAAACGGAAGTCCGAGAAAAGAAAGCTGTACATTGACAGCACTACAGGAAATTGCCACAACTTTAGACGAAAATGATGTTCAATCAAAAATTGTCAGTATTGGAACCAAACCCATCAAGGGCTGTATAGCTTGCAGTAAATGTATCAGTACGGGATATTGTATTTTTAAAGACGATATGGCTAATGAATTGGTTGATATGCTTAAAGAATATGATGGTTTTATTGTGGGATCTCCTGTTTATTATGCAGCTCCAAATCCATCACTTTGTGCTCTGCTTGACCGTATGTTTTATTTTAAATCTGCCCCATTTGCTTATAAACCTGCGGCTGCCATTGTAAGCTGTCGCCGTGCCGGTTCCACAGCTGCTTTGGATTGTTTGCAAAAATTCTTCACAATCAATCAAATGCCAATTGTTTCTACACAATACTGGCCAATGGTTCATGGAAATAGTCCCGATGAAGTACGTCAAGACTTGGAAGGTATGCAATCCATGCGAGTTTTGGGAAGAAATATGGCTTGGCTTTTAAAATGCATAGAAGCCGGAAAAAATACTGTTCCAATGCCTGAAACAGAAAAACGCTTACTAACAAATTTTATACGTTAATTTATTATGTTACAAATATTTTTTACTTTAAAAGACTAAGTCAAAGTTTGTGCCAAAACATCATTTTATAAATTGAAATGATTGACTAAACCATTACCTACATATTATTAAAAAATTTTGCAAGAAAAATTCAAGAGGGAGAACTCAAGAGGGTGAAAGCCTTTTCAAAAGTTCCCCCTCTCGAAAAAACATTTTACTTTACATTTAAAGTTTTACCTACACTAAAAGCCTTGGCCTTAAAATCTCCAATTGACCAATATTCTTTTAATAAAGGAATATAACATGCAATATCAAGAAGTTTTGGGCTTGGTACTCCATTATCATCAAGCAAATTTTCCTTTATTTTTGTATCCATAATCTCACCGATAAAAATAGTATGAGTTCCGATATCATGATGTTCAATAAGTTTTAACTCAATAACCACAGGACATTCACAAATATAGGGAGCATCAACATGTTCGGCAGCTTGAACTGTAAAATTACATTGCTTAATTTTATTTTCATGAGCCCCTGAGAAAATACCGGCATAATCAACTTCTGCAAGCATAGAACTATCAGGAATATTTACAGTAAAAGCCCTATGTTTTAAAATTGCCCCATGCGTGCATCTTGAAGAACGAACAGCCACAAGAAGAGCCGGAGGCTGGGCAGAACACATGCTTGCCCAAGCAACAGTCATAATATTTGCCTTACGACTCTCTTGATTTACCTGATTATTTTCAAAATCTATATAGGACCCAACCATAATGATTGGGCAAGGATATAAAAAATTTTGGGCGCCTATTGATTTAAAATCAGCCATGTCAGACATTTTTCCTCCTAAAATAAAAAACTTTCTTTGCAGGGTGCTCCCCCCACCTGATTACGGATTGAGGGGGAAACCAGAATCAACGCATCTAATTTTTCTTGAGGGGGAAAACCACGTTTTTTTTGAACCAACCAAAAACGCCTGCGGCTGGGCGAGTTTTTCCCCCTCAAACGTAAGCAATCGCTTCCCCCCTTCCTGAAAAAACATTTTGTAAAATAATAATATAACAATTTGATTTATTAATGTTTTATTTAATATCTAAAATCAAAAATAATGTCATAATTATGATTTTTGAAAACCGAAATAGCGTAGGTGTTCCCCAACGTGATTCCAATTTACAATGTATCAAGTAGGTTGATGAAACAAAAATTACTCAATGCTTCATTAAGGTTTAATAATTTTATCTGCCAATTCAAATGCAGTAATAATATCAAGCATATTAGTGGTTTCACCTATTTTTTTCTGTTCATAAATTTGATAATGGTTTAAACATGCACCGCAAACCAATACTCTAACCCCTTTAGATGCAAGAGACTTTAGGTGATTAAGGGCATTTCCCTCTTCTGTTGCTAAAAATACTCCCCCATTTACCAAGATTATTTGCCACACAGGTATTTCATCCAATGATAAAAGGAAACTTTCCATAAGCTTTGAACCTAAATAATCATCTCCTTGCCCCAAGGTTTTTGAAGAAATAAACACAAGATTTTTTTTATCTGTCGAAATACTTTCATAATAATTATTGTCACTTTCATTCACAGCAGTAATTTCATCATTTTTTATAATAAAATCATTATTCATATTTTCCGACTGAACTTGTTTTTCAACTTTATTCTTAGTTCCATGAATAACCCATAACTTGATTTGATCTTGGGAAGTCACAAGTTTATATTGATTATTTTCTAAAAATCTGGAAACATTTTCAAGAGCAGCTTCATTGTCAACCAAAACTTGAACTTCATCCACCTCTTCAAAAGATAAAGCTTTTTTACATTTAATCACAGGTTCGGGACAGGACAAAGTGCAACAATCAATAACTAACATAATAACTCCTTGGTATATAACTATGATATAACATTAATAATTTCTTTAAAAATTTTAGTCTTGATTTAAAATGAAGTTTTTAAGGAGTATTGATTTAATCAGTGCCTCCTTAACATATTGTTATTAAAAAGTTTTGAGGGGGAGAGCTCGAGAGGGGAGAACTTTTTCAAAAGTTCCCCCTCTC
>CAYJGE010000049.1:0-18755 GCA_964369835.1 uncultured Mailhella sp. | reverse complement strand
AAATTATTAACTTACTTTAAGTAAAAGACATAATTTAAATAGTCTTTTTATTTCACTTTTCTGTATTTACGTTCTTGAAGTTTGTCGTGCTCAATCCTCAACCAATGTTCTACATACCTTTGATTACGGTCTAAGTCTCTATCGCCGGCGAAGGAGAAAGCGTATTCAGCGGTACGTTTGGCATAATTATCCCAATTTTTACGTTCGGTTTCATCTCGCCATTGTTTAGCACATTCTCTGATTGTTTGTTCAATGCTATTTTGGCTATGACCTGTGGCTCTCATTCTTAGGGCTATCATTGAGTCAACTCTTGATTTATCCATTATATCAAGATGTTGTTTAATGTTGTCTAAGTGCAAAAAATAGGCTTTATGGGGGCTAGTTATCGCTGCTTGGTTAAGGTAATTATTTTGTTTTTCAAGTTTCTTTATTTTTGCAGTTTTATGCTCTTCATTTATTTGTAGAGAGAGCTTATAAGCTTTATCACATTCAATTTGTTCTGCTTTGATTAGCTTGACTTTGGGATATGTGCCGTCGGCTCGTTTATGCTTTGGTTTTTGATTTTCAAAGCCAGGGACACGGTGAGGGTGGATACAGCCACTTAATTTTTCATCGCCATATTGCTTGTTTAGTTTTTCCGTAAGGCGATTGCCTACATTTTTATCAAACTCAGAACCTAGTTTTGAGATTGTCAAAATTGCTTGATAGTTATTTGGGCTACTTTCAATAATTGTTGCCGGCTTATAGCCGTCAGTCAATAATTTTGCCAATTTTTCATTATCCATGTCATCAACAAGAATATGGTGCTTGTGGGCAGATATGGGCGTAAGGTAAATATTATTTCCCTTTGCTTGGATTTTTAGCATTTCTTGGAGACGGTCTTGGATTTGCTCCGGAGTAAAGCCATTTATTTGATATTGTTTGTCCAAAATAAAGGCTTGCTTTGTATTATCTTCTGCGATTTTTATGCAAGTAACCCTATACTTGTCAGCTCGTACGGCATTGTGATAATTTTTAAAATTATTTAATTCATTTATTTTAGATAGTTTTGTGGTTTTTTGCTCTTCTGATATTTTTTCCTGTAGTTCAGGATTAGTAATTTCTAGCTTGTATTGCAAGGATAGCTTTATGGCCAGTTGTTTGAAAAAATCAGTTCCACTAACTGTGATTTTTTTCCAACCGGATTGTACTATATCCTTAAATTTTTCTTCAAGGGGTATGTGTGCTTTTACTTCCAAAATATCATTGGTTTGAGAATTTTCTAAATAGTTTTTTTGTCTTGTATATCTCCATTCATTAAGTTCTGCGGTGAAATTATTGATTTTAAGCCAGTCAATAAATTTAGGCATGGTTATTTTTTGAAATTTGTCGGCTCCAATACTTGCTTTTAGCTTATTAATGACATTTTGTTGATAAGCCAGCATTTTTTCATGCTGATATTTAAACCATAAATCTAAATGGGTTTTGCTGATTGCTCTTGCTCCGTCCCATCGCAAAAAATTATTGACCTTTCCAAATGTTCTCCGAAGAGTTGGCAATAAAGTTTCAAGTTTTCTATCTCTGTTCCTTCGCCTGTTCCTTCTTTTGTGTTTTCTTTGAAGTTTTCCTTGGCTTCGATGTACCAAAGGGCATTTGGGCAGAGGGAGCAGGCTACTTTTGGGTAAAACTCTAGGGCGTTTAAAGTCTTGCTCCTGATAAATTGTTCCTTGCTCTGTTGTGTTTTCGTTCCCATTTCTTTCTGATATTTTTCCATAAATATTCTCCATTTCTAAAAAATTTATTTCCTGTTTTAATCCTAAAGGGGGCTGTGTCTGTAAATTTTCTTCTAAAATTCCAAGGCGTTTTTCCATGTTTTTTAGGGAAAAGCTGCGATCAACCGCTGAAGCTTTTACCGGAATTTTTCCCACAAAAATAATTGCTCCACTACCTTTTCTTTCATACTTTATGCCCAATTTATCCAAGTTATTGTGTAATTCTTCCCATGATTTTGCATTTTTAATAATCTGTAAAGCACTTTTTTTAGCAATTCTGATGGCTGATTGTTCTCCTGTGGCAACTTCAAAATCACATACTTTTTGCTTGATTGGGGTAGATATTTTTTCCGAATTAGCTCTTAAAATATTTCCATGTTCATCACAAATATAACGTGAATTTGGTGTAGATTGCCAGCCTTGCCTATGTTCAACCTTAGCTACAATTTTGTGCATTATTTCAATATCCAAGTTGTTATTTATACGAGTTATTTTTTCTGTATCAATATCAATTTTGTTTACTGCTAAATGAACATGAATATTCTTGGTGTTTTGATGTACTCCCCAAATAATTTGGTTATTGCAAAGCCCTGTTTCATTGACAAAAATATCAACTAATTCTTCCACTTGTTCCTTGGTAGGCTGTTCATTTTCTTGCCAAGAAAAAAGATAGTGCATGACAGGACTTGGTGAACGAGTATTCACTTGAACCAAGGACAATATTTCCTTTTTTTGCAGTTCATAATCCTCAAAAACAAAGCCTTTTGTTCCTGAGAACAGCAATTTTTCTTCATGGTTTTTGGTATTTGGAACTGTGATATAATCAATTAAATCTGCTACACTTCTAACCTTTGATTTTCCCTTAATCTGGGTAGTAATCTTTTTAAAAATCATGGTTTTGTGTGCCCCTTGTTCAATTGTTCGATATTTGCCACGGCTAAGATTATCTCTGACAATAATTTTTCTTGCAAAGCCAGAAGCCTTGCTTTTTCCACGTTGTTAAAACTTGAATGTCGTATGGTTTCAAAATTATTTTTTAAAAGTCCGCCTTGTTTTCGTAATTCATTTATTAAATGTTGCTCAATCCTGGGGATTATTCTGATGTTTTTTATTTTCATTCTGATTAAATTTGAAAGCGACAAGCCGGCCAGTTCTGCCTGAATTTGGAGATGATCTCTTTCTGTCTTGCTCACTCTAAATGTGATACTGCTTTCAAAGCCCTGAGTGCTTTTGTCCATTTTTCTTCCTTTATTATAATGTGATAAGTTTACGCAGAACATTATGGGTTTCCAAAGGGTTATCCCTTGGCAAGCATGTCATTGTACTTTTTGTAAGACAATGACCAGCTTGCCTGTCTGTATTAAATCTTAATTTTATTAAATGCAGATTTTATTTTCTTCCAATATACATTTCTTTTGGAATTGAGCAAGAAAAAGTTATAAGCAACAGTTAGTAATAATTAGCAAATTATTAAAAATATCTTGTATCAAAAATAAAAATGAATTAGGATAAACGAAAACAATCAAGGAGATTTAATGGCAACAGAAAAAAAGATAACTCAAGAAAAGGCTACGGAATTAAAAAAGGAATTAATGCGATTGCCTCAGAAAGATAATGCCAGGAGCATGAGACAATTTATCGAGGGGATGAGTGCTGAAATAAATACCGCTCTTGATAAAGGCTATACCCTTGATGAAATTCACAGCCTGCTAACTCGGAATGGGATTTCCATAAAAATAAACACTTTTAAGCGTTATTTTCGGAAAAAAGAGGGGATTTTGCCTCCAAAAAACGGAATAAAAAAAGAACAAACTAGCAAAATTTCAAATTCATTTATTACACCTGATACGGCAGATGATGAACTATAGGAGGATTTTATGAAACCAATATTTTACATTGGTGGTAGCAAGGGTGGAGTTGGAAAAAGTAAACTTGCTTTTGCATTGATAAATTATTTTTACGCCAAAAAAATACCAATGTTAATCATTGAAACGGACACTTCCAATCCTGATGTTTACAAGACACACGCCCCCTTTGAGGACGAAAACTTCATTGCCAAGGAAGTAAATTTGGATAATTCCGAGGGCTGGATTAACTTAGTAAATCTTGCTGATGAGTACGATGATCATTTCATAATTATCAACTCGGCGGCACGTAGTATGGAAGGAATTGAGAAATATAGCCTTACATTAAAAAACACTTTAAAGGAACTGGAAAGGGATTTTATCACCTTTTGGATTATCAATCGCCAAAGGGATTCTGTGGAACTTTTACGGAAATTTATGCAATTCTTTGAGGACACAAAAGTTCATGTTTTTTTAAATAATTACTATGGCACAAGGGATAAATTTACGCTCTTTCATGAAACCAAAACGAGGGCAACTATAGAAGAAAAAGAGGGACTCATTTTGGATTTTCCTGAGCTTGCAGATAGGGTGGCCGACCAACTTTATTCTGCCAGAATACCGATTTTTGAGGGAATAAAAAAATTCAAAATCGGGGATAGAGCAGAACTTAACCGCTGGTTAAATGCTTGTAATGAAAACTTTGATAAGTTAAAAATTATGTAATGGTGTGGAATGAATGAAATAAAAATTCGGAAATATGAACAGATTTTAGGCAAAAAACTTGAGGACAAAGAAATACAAAGACTAAGCCAAATTAAGGATATTTTTGAAATCCACGATAATGATGCCCTGTGGGATATTGTCATAATAATGGAATACTATACAAGACTTTGTGAGGCTATTCCGGAGCAAATTAAAAATATTCTTTCAGCACAACCCAAGCATGAAAACTCAGCAGATCCAGATCTAACAGGCCGATTAAATGGAAATAAATTCAGATTATTACAGATATTCTTTGGACTTTCCATTGCACTAATCTCGATTTCAATTGGATATTTTTTTGCAAAAAAGAACTTTGAATTAATGCAGTTCATAAAAATAATTCTGATCGGAATTTCGTGCTTATCTTGTATATATTTTTCAGCAAACTATATTAAATTTGCTTTAAATTCAGATAAAAAATGGGTCGCAAATGCAGGGCTTGCGTTGTTGTCTTTGGTTTGTGGGTTAATGTTGTTATTAATTTAAATTTTATAGAACAGTAAAAATTTCTCACATTTTTAGCTAGTTATATTAGCAAATCCATTGACACTTTTTTAGACAAGCTTTTTTTTACTTCCAAGGCAATGCTTAGGTCATAGATAGTTGCATCTGCAATAAACCTTTCAATCATTTTGGCTTTGATTGAAATCACTACTGTTCGGTTAATTTTTTTTAAAACAGCATAAAAAAAGGTTTTAAATCTCACGAAAAAATGTTATATATTTTTCTGTAACACAAATATATAACAGGAGATTTAAAACCATGTCTTTTAATAACATATGGATTGGTGTATGGTTTTCTTGGATAAAAAATATGTAATAATGGTTCAAGAAGGAGTATGTTATGAATGATGAATCACGCACGGATTTTTCCCCCTCTCTGGGGGAAGGAAGGTCAAAAAATTTTTTGCTAAGCACAAAGCTGAGATTGTTTTACGCCTGTTACGGGGAGAGCCTCTTGAGCTTGTCAGTAGGGAAATCGGGGTAACTGCGGAAACTTTATCACAATGGAAAGAAGGTTTTTAGATGCTGGGGTGCAGGCTTTTGCTAAGAAGTCGCCAGAGCAAGAAGCCCAAACTCAGCGGTTAAATACTAAGATTGGTAAGCTTTCCATGGAAAATGAACTACTTTATGAAAAAATTGCTCGAATGGATGAAAAAAGCCCTTTTGTATTCAGGAAATAGAAGAAATGAGTAACAAGATTTCGGCCTCCACAGATAAAAAATATGGTATTTCAAGAGTTTGTAAAACATGGAACATTCCGCGAGCTACATATTATTGGAATAAAAACAATCCCAAAAGCACAAAAAAAAAGAGGTCCAATCGGCTATCACAGCGATTGTGAGTTGTTGTCTTTTATCAAACAAGAGCTTATTTTTAGCCCATTTCAAGGGGAAGGCTACCGTAAAATACATACACACTTACGATTTAAAGGAATACGCACTTCTCCAAAGCGAGTAATGCAAATTATGCGAGAACATAATCTCCAAGAAATAAAAAGAGAGAGGTACTCCCCATATATAAACATACTTAATCTTAATTCCTTACTTGTTTATTATGGAATATCTAAAAGTTTCATTAACTGTAAAAAACTTCATTTTCATTCCAAATTATTTTTTTATCCCTTCATGTGATTTCAATCACATCATAGTTATACCACAAGATGTATACGTAACATTAGGGATAGTGTGCATTTGTTGCAAGAAACAATTAAAATAGTTTCAAGGAGGTACTATGAAGCATTTTACTACTTCTTTTATTATGATTTTATTTGTAGGAATAATTATTGGTGTAAGTGCTTTTGCAGGATCAGTACATGTGATTAACGTTACAAATGAACGAGCATTTTGTGCTTCTTGCCATGTTATGCTTCCAGCGGCAGTTTCAAATAAAACATCTCTTCACGCCGATTTAGCATGTAATGACTGTCATTTACCACAAGATAATATTGTAAATTATCTAGTTACAAAAGCAAAACTTGGTGCGACAGATATTTATCTTAACACTACAGGAGATTTTGATTTTCCTATTAGGGCTACCAATGAGATGAAAACTATTATTATGGACAACTGTATTAGATGTCATACAATGACAAATATGAATGTAGCAGTTATGGATGTTAAAGATTCTTGCGTGTCATGTCATCGTAATGTTTCACACCAAAGAATGAAACCTATAGATACAAGGGTGGTTGGCTATGAATAAAAAAATTTATTTTCTTTTCTTTTTTCTTATTATTACCTCCGCATTTTTTGTAGGTTTTGATGACACAAAAGTTGCGACCGAACTTAAAACTCCTTTTTATAAAACAGGCTTAGGTGAAAAAAAATATAAACTTACACCTTTTTTAGAGATTTTTCCCGCACACGCTGATTCATATATGCGTAATAATGAATCTAAAATAATGACTGATTATAAAGGCTCTATAAATTTTAGAAAAAACGATAATGTAAACCCATTGCCTAAAGGATTTGAGTACGCACAACCATATTTAAAAAACCTATGGCTAGGCTATCCTTTTATGTATGAATATAATGAAGCAAGAGGACACACGCTTGCAATTCATGATTTTTTAGAAATCGATCGCATCAATAGATATACAATTGGCGGTGGCCTACCAGCAACTTGTTGGAACTGTAAAACTCCCCAAATGGAGCCTCTTTTAGAAGAGTATGGAGATGATTTTTGGGCGATGGACGTGAATGATTTCCGGACACGTATTGACCCTGATGAAGACACAATTGGCTGTGCAAACTGCCATAATTCCGAAACAATGGAACTTCAGCTCTATAGTGAACCCCTCAAAGACTATCTTATAAGAAGCGGTGAAAACCTAGATGATATTTCACGCAATGAAATGCGTAGTTTAGTTTGTGCACAATGCCATGTGGAATACTACTTTACAGATCCCGGGCAAGGCGTTGCGAAAAAGCCAGTGTTTCCTTGGGATAATGGCTTTAGCCCTGAAGAAATCTATCAATATTATAAATCCCACGGTGATGGCAAAAGAGTAGGATTTGAAGGACAATTTACCGATTGGGTACACCCTGCTTCCGATGCTCCTATGATTAAAATACAGCACCCTGAATACGAAACATGGATTGATGGAGTACACGGTGCAGCCGGAGTATCTTGTGCAGACTGCCATATGCCTTATGTAAAAGGTGAAAATAAGCAAAAAATGTCTTCACATTGGTGGACAAGCCCTCTTAAAGATACTGAAATGCGTGCCTGCCGTCAGTGCCACTCAGACAAAAGCCCTGAATATTTGCGTGAACGCGTAATTTATACACAGGAAAAAACATATGAACAATTACTTGTCGCTCAAGAATATTCTGTGAAAGCTCATGAAGCTGTAAGATTAGCTGAGCTTTCAACTTCAAAATCAGAAAACTATGATAAGCTTATGATTGAAGCACGTGATAATGTTCGCAAAGCACAATTGTTCTGGGATTATGTTTCAGCAGAAAACAGTGTCGGTTTCCATAACCCCACAAAAGCACTTGACACATTGGCAACTTCAATTGTAACAAGTCAAAAAGCTATTGATTTATCAATGAAAGCAGCAAACTTTACAACTGCGACAGTTCTTTCTGAAGATATTAATACTTTAGTACCTCCAATCTTAGAAATGTCACGTAAACTTCAACAAGACCCTGAATATTTAAAAACCCATAAATGGTTAGAACTTCTAAAACCTCTTCCAAAAGCAAACTTAGTGTGGGAAGGAACAAAACAGATATCTAATTAGTCCACGCTGAAAAACACAATTTTTGTATTTTTCAAAAAAGGCACACTGGCTACGAGCTCCACATGGACTAATTAACTTAAAAACTAAGACCTTACAAAAAATCAGTATTACAAAATGCTGATTTTTTGTTTTTTGTTCACAGCTTATAAGATTATAATAATATGAACTCATTTTTACTATAATCAATTAATCCATCATTTTTCATTTTTGAAAGCTCATTTGATAGTGCACTTCTATCGGCACATAAAAAATTGGCAAGTTCTTCTCTATTCATAGAGATGGAAAAATGCTTTCGCCCCATACTTTCATAATGAAAATATGTAAGGATTTTATTGCGTAAAGATTTTTTAGAAATCATATCTATTCTTTTGTTAAGATATAAACTTTTATTTGCAATAACATTTAACATATTAGAAATAAGTTGTTGATGAAAAACACAAGAAGAGCTACAGGCAGTTATTATTTTTCGATAATTAAAAAATAAAACCCTGCTTTGTGTCGCAGAAATTATCGACACAGGGCTTCTAAAAATTTCAGCACAAGCAAAAACTTCGGCAAAAATATCTCCCTCAAAAACTTCTGCTATAATTACCTCGTTTCCATCATAATCGCTTTTAATTATTTTCACAGAACCCCCAAGAACTGCTCCAACAAAATTTATACAATCCCCTTCATTTAATATAGTTTCGTTTTTGACATAGCTTTTCTCAAAAGCTCCAAGACAAGTAATCATTAAACTAAAATCTTTTTCTAATATATTACTAAAAAGCTTATTGTCCATAATTTTATTATAATTTTTTTGCATAAAACATCCTTTTTGTTGTGTGAACAACGGAAATGTTGTTTTGATTATACTATAGTATCCTTACATTAGTCAAGGAGGTTAGTTTTGTGAGTGATATGAAAAGAAAAGACAGGGAAATGCCAAAGGAATTTGCTTATGAAGTTAGTGATAAATGCGAATGGGCTACCATCTGCATGGTTGATAAGTATAATATGCCTTATTGTATACCGATAAGTATAGTGAGAAACGAGGATTCCATATATTTTCATTGTGCCGATTACGGAGCGAAAACCGAAAGCTTAAAATATAACAATAATGTTTGTGTGAGCTGTGTAGGCGACACCTATCGAATCCCAGATAAATTTACTACAGAATACGAATCGGCGGTTATAAAAGGAAAAGCATTTGAAGTAGTGAACAAGACAGAAAAGATATATGCACTTAAATTATTATGTTTGAGGCATACACCAACTAATATGCACGAATTTGAAACGGCTATTGAAAAAAGTCTTAATAGAACAGCAGTTTGGAAAATTGAAATAGCGGAAATCACGGGAAAACGTAAGAAATACGATTACGACAAAAAAGAAATGAAATTTGGGAGGATGGAATAATGAGCAAAAAAATCATTAAAATTGATGAAGAAAAATGTGTGGGTTGTGGACTTTGTGCCAATGCCTGTAAACAAAGCGCTATTGAGATTATAAATGGAAAAGCAAAAGTAACTCGTGAGGATTACTGTGACGGAATAGGAAACTGTCTTCCTGTTTGCCCTGTAAATGCAATTAGTTTTTCAGATAAAGATATTATCCAAAAAGGCGATAAAACTTTGCCTTGTGGTTGTCCGGGTAGCAATTCAAAGGAACTAAAACCAAAAACTCAAGTGGTAAGCACTTCTACAAGTCAGCCAGTATCAGCACTCAGACAGTGGCCTGTACAGATAAAACTTGTACCTGAAAATGCACCTTACTTCAATAATTCACATCTGTTAATTGCCGCAGACTGCACAGCTTATGCATATGCGAATTTTCATAATGAATTTATGAAAAATAAAGTAACTTTAATTGGTTGCCCAAAGCTTGATGAGGGTGATTACACAGATAAGCTTACAAAAATTATCGCGAATAACAATATTAAAAGCCTTACCGTTGTTCGCATGGAAGTTCCTTGTTGTGGTGGAATAGAAAGTGCCGCCGTAAATGCCCTTAAAGCAAGTGGAAAATTCATACCTTGGCAGGTGGTTACTCTATCCACAGATGGTTTAATCTTAGATATTTAGCTAGATAGTGCCTGTAATAAGATGATAAATCAAAATGCTATAAGACGTGACATTTGTCACAGCCAAACAAAGTAAATTACCCTATTTGCCGTATAAACTAAAATTTCGAGGACAACAGATGAAAAAAAATGTAGCTTTGTTTCTTATTCTTTTTGCAGGTTTTCTGGCTTTACTTATTGATGGAGCACACTTTTTAAGATTTTGGAGCGTGGGCTTTACTGCTTCATTTGTATCTTTAATTATTCTCTCCTTTTTTAAATATGAATGGATACGAAAATTGCTTATAACCACTTTTCTTTTCAGCACAATAATGTGGTGTAAAGTTGCTGTTGACTTGATACAGGTACGATTAGCTACAAAAGATGACTGGATAAGGCTTGCCATTATTCTTTTTGGTGTTGCGGCTTACAACCTATTTTGTGCTTACTTGTTTACCAAACCCCTTGTAAAACAAAGATATAGTAAAAATAAAGAAAGTTCATTTTTATCGCTCATAACATTTTGTCTTGTATTTCTTGCTTTTATTATTATTCATACAAAAGCCGGTCATATACTTATTTTTAACAGATTATACTGGCAAATGGGCATGTTACAAGGTTTTCTATTGAGCCTTTGGGGAGCATATGTTGTTCATAAATTGACAACTTTAAAAAAAGATGCACCTCTTTTTCGCCTAAAGATTTGGCGTTTATTTTCAACAGTCTTTTTTCTCCAACTATGTTTAGCCATAGCGGGTTATACGCTATTTATGCTGAATGAAACTTTTCATCTACCTATACCGGCACTTATTATAGCTTCACCAATTTTTAGAACCGAAGGCTATTTTATGCTTATTCTATTTACAGTTTCAATTGCTTTTATAGGTTCTGCTTGGTGTAGTTATCTTTGTTACTTTGGTGTGTGGGACGCTTATTACACAAAGAAAATCCGCCCTATGGTAGAGATAAGAAAATATCAATACTTTAAACTTATTAAATATTCCTCTCTTATAAGCCTTATGGTTACAATAAGTATAAGCTATCTTTTAAGAATAATGGGAGTTTCGGTAAATATTGCTTTAGCTTTAGCACTTTTTATAGGGCTTTTGATAATCCCTGCGCACTTTCTTATAAGTAGACGCTATGGCTTTACCTCTTATTGCTACGTCTTTTGCCCACTTGGGGCAATTTCAACAAGAATACGCTCTCTTTTTTCCATATTTTCATGGAAACTACGCTTTGCTGATTCGTGCACGCATTGTGGTAAATGTATAAAAACCTGTAGTTATTTAGCAATTGATAAGGAGGCTTTAAAACAGAAGCAGGCACATAGCTCTTGCACTTTATGCTTAGACTGTATACATGCTTGTTCACATAATGCGTGTTTTCTTGAATTAAAGCCTTTTACTTTTTCAACTAAAAAAGCTGTAGATATATTTAGTGTATTAATTTCAGTTTTTCACAGTGTTTTTCTTGGCGTTGCAATGGTATAATTGTTTCAGGTAACTATTAAGTTTTATAAGGAAAATAAATGTCGACCTCATTACAATCCCGTTTAGAAAATATCGCTCTATTTCAAAACCTTGAACAGAAGTGCATCGATGCAATTTTACTTAACGCCTATGAAGTGGAACTAGCCACAAATGAAACGCTCTTTACAGAAGCAGATGAAGCCAAGGGCTTTTATGTAGTTTTAGATGGGGCTATAAAGCATGTTCGTTTCACAGCAGACGGCAGGGAATTTGTACTGTTTATAGCTCGCAAAGGGCAAACAGTAGGCGAAGGCACAGTCTTTCAAAATAGCTCTCACCCTGTAAGTGCAGTTGCTATGGAGAAAACTAATTTGCTTTTTATGCCTCGGGCACTTTGTCTTGAGCTTTTAAAAAGTTCTACTGTATTTGCTTCTGAAATAATAAATATTTTTGCTTTGCGCCAGCGTATGCTCACAAACAAGCTTGCCGCACAAAGCGAACGAAATGCGCTCAGAAGAGTGGCAGGCTATATTTTACATAGATATTCGATTGAAGGTGGTGAATCAAATATTTCACTCAATCTCACCCGTGAGGAAATGGCAAATTTACTTGGCTTTGCACGAGAGACGCTTTGCCGTCAACTTTCCATACTTGTAGATTGTGGAGCTATAATTTTGGAGGGGAGAAGTATTTTTATAAAAAACGAAGAAATACTAAAAAGTAAGGCGGAAGGAAATACTAATTAATTTCTTTTGTGAGTGATATATGTCACTGCAAAATTCAATGCATGCTCTATACTGCTTTACAAATATTATTAGGAGTAAATAACAATGCTAAAACAAATTCCTTTAAAAGCCGCGACAACTGTGTGGATTACAAGCACACTGGCATTTATTATGCTTTTTATTTTTGAAGAAATAATGAATATATACGGCATCAATTCACCCTTACTTATAGGCTCATTTGCTGCATCTGCCGTACTACTTTTTGCGGCTCCCCAAAGTCCTTTTTCACATTGGAAAAATGTAATCGGCGGACATTCATTTTCCGCTTTTATAGGTGTATCAAGCTTTATCTTTCTTGGTGAAATTCCTATCCTTGCCACGAGCATAGCCGTTTCTACATCTATCGCTTTTATGTATCTGACTTCAACAATACATCCACCCGGCGGGGCAACTGCATTTATTGCCGTGATGGGGGAAACAAGTATACAGAATCTCGGATATTTATATGTAGTTATGCCATGCCTTTTAGGTGCAGTAATCCTCTGCACTCTTGCTTGGTTGAGTAAATACACCCTAAACACCCTCGCAAATAATAGACAAAAAAGTCTACCATAATATACAATAAATCAAAAATTGGAGAAAATTTATGTACTGTAATCAATGTGAACAAACAAGTGGCAATGCATGCACAATTAGTGGTGTGTGCGGTAAAACAAATGATGTAGCACACTTGCAAGATTTACTTATCTACGCACTTCGTCTTTTATCAAATACCTTATTAAAGGCTGAAGCTAAAAATTTCAAAAAAGGGCATGAGATTGATAAATTTATCGCACACGCTTTATTTATGACACTCACAAATGTAAATTTCAGTGAAAAATCAATCAAACAAGCTATTAATCAAGCTATTCTCTACAGAAAAGAACTTGCTGAATTTCTGGGCTGTAAACCTGATTATACTGAAATTGGAATAATGAAATCTTTTGTGGCTCTTGAAGATGGTTGTAAATCAAATGATAAGCTTGTAGACGATATTGATATAAATTCAGCTCTTGAAATTCTGCTCTATGGAATAAAAGGTGTTGCCGCCTATGTTGACCATGCAGAAGTGTTTGGAAAAAGCGATGCAGCTGTGTATAATTTCATCAAAAAAGCACTTGTGTATGCTGTAATTACTGATGAAAACAGTGAAACTCTTTCGCTTGAACGTGCACTTGAACTTGTGCTTGAGTGCGGAAAAATGAATTTGAGAGCTATGGAGCTTTTAGAGGAAGGCAATACTGAAGCATTCGGGCATCCAATCCCGACAAGTGTCAACCTTGGTCATAAAAAAGGAAAAGCCATACTTATTTCAGGGCACGATTTACAAGATTTATATATTCTCTTGAAACAAACAGAAGGTAAAGGAATTAATATATACACGCATGGGGAGATGTTACCTGCGCATGGCTATCCAAAACTCAAAGAATTTCCACATTTTGTGGGACATTACGGCACAGCATGGCAAAATCAAAAAATTGAACTCGAAGCTTTCCCCGGAGCTGTTTTATTTACCACAAATTGTATTCAAAATCCAAGTGGATACAGTGAAAAAATATTCACAACAGGTGCGGTTGCTTGGGACGGAGTCGTACACTGTGAAGACAAGAATTTTAGCCCACTTATAGAAAAAGCTCTTGAACTTAAAGGCTTCCCAGATGATGTTGTTGGAAAAGATATTAATGTCGGTTTTGGGCGTAAAACCTTGCTTGAAGCTGCCCCTGCTGTACTTGATGCAGTAAAAAGCGGCGCGATCAAGCACATCTTCCTTGTTGGCGGTTGTGATGGAGCAAAAAGTGGTAGAAATTACTATACCGAATTTGTAGAAAAAACTCCGAAAGACACATTAATTCTTACTCTTGCATGCGGAAAATTTAGATTTTTCGACAAGGACTTGGGAATGATAGGTGATTTTCCACGCCTACTTGATTTAGGGCAATGTAATGATGCCTATGCTGCTGTACAAGTAGCTGTAGCATTGGCAGAAGCGTTAAACTGTTCGGTGAACGATTTACCATTGTCGCTTGTGCTTTCATGGTATGAGCAAAAAGCTGTTTCCATACTTTTAACTCTTCTTGCACTTGGCATAAAAAATATAAAAATAGGACCTAGCTTGCCAAAGTTTATTTCACCAAATATTTTACAAGTGCTTATAGATAATTGGAATCTTGCCCCTATTGCCAATGCTGAAGACGATATAGCAAAGTTGATGCAAGCATAATAATTTATGCTTAGTTTTAATTGGATAGTGTCGACATTCTCTAGAGCAAGCCATATAAAACTGTAAGGCTTGCTCTAAACTAATACATTTTAGACAATTGTAAAATCCGGAATGCCGTGATCGCTTACTAAATTCAAAATTATTTTTTAAAATTACGGTAGTTTTTCTTTTTCAATTTTCAAACTTCGCATTATTTCCTCTTCCGTTACAGGATACATCTTATCCCAAGCTTTCATTAATTGTCTTTGTTGGCTACTCATTTTATAGCGTGGGTATGTGGCTTCCATATAAAGGTAAGCTCTAGCGATTTTGCCTCGTGCGTGTTCCGGTGGTTCAACTTTTCTGTCATCAATTTTCATTTCACAGGTTCCGAAGTCTGATTTTGCGTGTGGGAGTATTGCAAAATTATAATTACTTCTACTGGCGTTTACAGATCCGATGGCAGGATAGATATTGTGCATATCAGAAGCCATTATTCTAAATTCTTCACTAACAAGCTCGGCACACCTTCGACCTTTAAATGTTTTACCATTCTTATCAATACATAAAGGGTGGCCATCACGCCATTCAGGAAAAGTTCGCCCAAAATTTTCCACAGGTACAACGTGTTCCCATTCTATTCTATTGGCTCTGGCTATATGTTTTTCAGTTGTGAAACCAATGGGTAAATCAACTGATTTATCTTCATAAAATTGGGCATTACAGTATAAAGTTTTACGTTCCTCATCAGTTTTGTAGATTTTATGCTCAAGTATTCTTTTTGCCTCTCTAAATGAACGTATGCCTTGGTTTTCTGCAAAAATATTGAATGGCAATAGAATTATAAGACATAGGGCTAAAATTTTTATCATTTGAAACTCATCTTGCTTAATTTTTAACTCTATATACTACACCTCTATATAAGTCGTCTAGCTTAAAATTTATTATTATTTCATAGTAAAAATTATGAAAAAAATAGGTAATGTAGATAGTCAACTGTGTGCGTTTGGTTCTGCCTTTTATGAAATGAGAGCAAAAAGTGGCATAACCGAGGCTGAGTTGTGTGAAAAATGTAAAATTTCAACTTCTCATTATTTTTACATTTTAAAAGGAATAACTCAGCCAAGTATTGAAGTTGCTGTTCGCCTTGTTTTAGCCATAAATATTGATACGATTGCCTTTTTCAGAGATTTAGCTATTTCAGAAAATATATTTACTCCAAAAAATTTGAATTTTACTCATAATGAAAACAAGTTTGATCTGTTCATAGAAAAAATTATGGCAAACGAGTCAATAACACCTAAAAACCTCTTTGGATTGCTTTTTAAAGAAATCAGAACGCATTATAAAGTTACTCAAAAGCAAGTGGCTGAAAAAAGTGGTTATGCAATACGCAATATTCAGAAAGTAGAGAATGAAGAACAGAACCCAAGCGTTATGAATGCCTTAGCCATGATTTGTGCTATAGCTCAAGAAACCGAAATGGATATTGAGATTTTCTTTAAGCCATATTTAGCGTTATACATGAAAATTTATAAATATCCTTGTTGATAATTTGCTTAAATAATAAAATAAATTGCCTGTTGGTATTAAATTATATCTGAAAACTTAATAAATATCAATAAAATGATTTTATAAATATGTTATATGATAATAAATCTAAGTAATCAGAATAGCCATAATAAACTTTTTTAAACAAATATTGATAAAAACTATTAAAAAAGCCACTCCCCAAGATGTATCTCCTTTGATATTTGTTATGAAAGGCATTTATCATTAATAATTAAAAAGGAGATATGCATGGAAAGATTAAATAAAAAGCAAAGGGAAATTGTTGAAATGTTCAGACAAGGACTTTCTGTTAAACGAGATTGCCAAGAAGCATTATATTTCTAAGTCTTGTGTCAATCTACATCTAGCTAAGATTAGGCAAATTTTAGGGGTAAGAAATACATTAGCAATTCTTCACACTTTATACTGTAAAGGCGATAATTCCTTCCTACATATCAATCTTACCACCCAAGACACGAAAGTTTTTGACTATATTTTACAAGGCTATAAAGAGAGAGAAATTGGAAAATTGCTTGGAATTAGCCTTAGTGCCGTTAAAAGGCACAAAGAAAGAATGATAGCTCGTAACAATTGTTTAACAATTAAAGACTTAATAAGGAAATTTTATGTCGGCAAATCGTCGCAAGATAAGGAAAATACACAAGATCATCGAACAAAGGAAGAATCGTAAGAAATATGTACGCAAAAAATATGTACCCCCAGGTGAGAATGATATTTTGACACTTCAGCAAGTTGCCCTTGAATTTGGACTTGACCCACGCACGGTAAAAAGAGTAGCCTATGCTTTAGGAGGCAGACGCTTTGGGAACCGCTGGCGTTTCAAATGGGGTACTGTTATGGAGTATTTCAAAAATGCCAAGTTTAAGAGCAGACAAAGGGAACCGTTGGCTGGCCAGGGTAGTTATAGACGGCAAGCAAATCGTTTGCAAATACTTTCCGCCTGGAAAGAAACACGGTCCCGAATGGAGAGCAGCCAAAGAATGGGAAGAAGAGCAAAGATTGCTAGCCTTACAAGGGATAGCGATCCTTACGGACTTGGAGAAGCTTACTGCATGGGGGAATAATTATCTTGACCATGTAAAGCGAACCATGAGCCATAAAACCTTTGTGGAAAAGCAAACTGTAATGCGAAACTTTTACGGTTTTTGTGGAAAAGAATCCATAGAATCACTTGAAAGGATTACAATGGCAAAGGTCTATGCTTTTTTATCCCAAATAAAAGACGAACGAGGTAGCAATGTTGCTAATAAGTATCGAAAAAATCTTTTGGCGGCATGGACATGGGGAGTTGATTTTGTAGATAATTTTCCCCAAACAGTTTCACCTTTTCTAAAAGTTAAGCCATTTCATGTGCAAAAACAGGACAGATATGTGCCACCAGAAGAAGATGTGATTAAGGTTTTACAAGAGGCCACAGGGCAAGATTTAGTTTTTCTGCTAACTCTGTATTTTACAGGGGCAAGGCGTGGAGAAATATTTAAGCTCAAGTGGCAAGATGTGGATTTAGTAGAAGGTAAAATTCGCCTAACTGACAATAAAGCCGGCAATGGACAGGAGCGTGTGCGTTGGTTGCCACTACACCCTGAATTAATCAAAGCTTTGAGTTGGTGGGAGAAAAATCGCCCTTGTCAGGTTGATAATGTGTTTATGCAAACTCAATGTGAAAGCCAGATGGGACAACCTTTTACGCAACGAATGCACTTTATGGAAAATTTATGCAAAAAAGCCGGAGTAAAAAGTTTTGGCTTTCATGCCATAAGACATAAAAGTGCGGCCATAACATTTGTTCAGTCCGGACTAAACGCCGCTCAAACTCTTTTGGGGCATTATCGGGCAAGTACGACTGACAGATATATTAAAAGTGCAGGACTGTATGCCAACCAAGGTGACATTGTAAATGCACTAGGTGAAAATGGAATAGGACAAATAGTGGGTAATTTGTTAAAAAACAATATCCCCCAAGACTGCGACTCTTGAGGGATAAAATATTTTTGTAACCCGAAGTTTGTAACCCAACTACTTCGACAACAAAAAGGTACTATAACCTGTTGAAATAATTGGCGTCCCCAAGGGGATTTGAATGTGTATTTATTTTTATATATTTTTTGGCTTTTTTATACTTACCATATTTTAAATTTTCCCTAATTTTTCCCTAATTCGCCAAAAATTTTCATGTAACTACAAAGTGCTTCTCAAACTTCGCCAGTAGATCTAACTTGCTTGCAAATAAAGTATGTAAATTCTTGTGAGCAAGTCATGAAGATCTTCTTTTGTTGAGATGGACAAATAGAGATATTTTATAAATATTCAGTAATTTTTTCTTGTAAGATAGGGATAGACTTATGTATCTGCCATGTTGAAAAATGATAAGTAGAAAAGAAAGTTACGTTATTAACTGCTTGTTCAAACAATGGGTTGATATCAACAGTTAAAGCCTTGAAAAGAGAGTAATCTTTTTGTAAAGGTTTGAGGTATTGCTTGTAAAAGTCAGAAGAAACTAAGACAAGTTTTTTATTGCCTGTAAAAATCGAATCTTCAATCCATTTTACGTGTTGAGGATTTAACATTTCAAGAAAAAGTTTTTTATTTTTACATC
>CAYJGE010000048.1:0-19347 GCA_964369835.1 uncultured Mailhella sp. | reverse complement strand
AACAAAGTTTGAAAAAATCATTGGGGTTTGCAAAGGGAGTCACTCCCTTTGCCGGAGGTTTGGGGGCAAAGCCCCCAAATTGGAATAATGTGTTTTTAATGCCAATTTGTAACATTGCCAAAAATAATTTTATGTGTTAATTATAGTAATTGATAAGTTATTAAGGAGATTCACAATGAAATTTAATTTTTTCAAACTTCTTCTTTTGCCGGGAATATTATTAAGCCTTTGCTTTTTTAATATTAATCACGCCAAAGCAGATGAAGGACAAGATTTTTATGACCAAGGAATACAATTACTCAATGAAGGAAAAGCTGAAGAAGCTTTTTCTTTGTTTATGAAATCGGCTGAACTTGGTAATTCCAATGGTCAAAATGCTGTCGGTACTGCCTACTTTCAAGGGATTGGAACTGAGCAAAACAGTAAGTTAGCCATGGAATGGTATCAAAAGTCTGCCGACCAAAACAATCCAAAAGCCCTATCCAATCTCGGATCCTCCTATTATTTTGGTGGAGATGGAATTGAGCAAAGCAATGAAAAGGCCATGGAGTATTTTCAAAAAGGGGCTGAATTAGGTGGAAAAGAAGCTTTTTATAATATTGGTAATTCCTATTTTGAAGGAAAAATTGTAGAGCAAGACTATCAAAAAGCTGCCTATTGGTTTGAAAAATCCGCCGCTCAAAATTATGCCATAGCCCAAAATCAGCTTGCTTTTTTATATTCTAAAGGTTATGGAGTTGAACAAGATTCAAAAAAAGCTTTTGATCTGTTTTTATTGGCAGCTGAGCAAGGTGAAACCATTGCAGAAGCAAATCTTGGGCGAACTTATAGCGTAGGCGAAGGAGTTGAACAGGATTTTGAAAAAGCCATTTTTTGGTATCAAAAGGCTGCGGCAAAAAATGATGCCCAAGCTTTATCGGGGCTTGGCTATGCCTATGAAGAGGGTGAAGGAGTCAAACAAGATTATCAAAAAGCTGCAATTCTATATCAAAGAGCAGCCGAACTCGGTGACAATTATGCCGAGGCAAATCTTGGTGCCATGTATTTAGACGGAAGAGGAGTTGAAAAAGATATTCAAAAAGGTCTTTATTGGTTAAATAAAGCAGCCGAACAAAATAATGAAATAGCCCTATATAACCTTGGGGTTATGTATGAATATGGTAATCACACTGAAATGGATTTACAAAAATCCGTAGAATATTACCAAAAAAGTGCCGAACTTGGTTATGCCATGGCTCAAGATAACTTGGCAATTATGTATTTATACGGAAAAGGAATTGATAAGGATATTGAAAAATCTCTTTATTGGCTAAGTAAAGCAGCCGAACAAAACTATATTCAAGCAATAAATAATCTGGGTGGCATTTATGCTACAGGCGAAGGCGTTGAAAAAGATCCTCAAAAGAGCATTTACTGGTATGAACAAGCCGCTAAACTGGGTAATTTGAAAGCCATAATCAATCTTGCCAAAATCTATGAAAATGGATGGGAAGGCGTGGAAAAAGATCTTAAAAAAGCTTCAATTTATAAAGAAGAAGCCATTATGATTGAAAATTTTTCATACCTTGACCACCCTAAATTTGGATTTGGCTTTTATCAAAGTTTGAAAGAAAAAGATAATCTTAGTCCTCTTGATTTTGTTACTTTAATTTTCAATGAACTTTTAAAAGAAGCAGAACAAGGCGATCCCGTGGCTCAATATAATATAGCCTACCTTTATAGCCGTGGAATAGGAACCACACAAGATTATCAAAAAGCAGCCCAATGGTATCAAAAGGCGGCAGACCAAAATTATGCCAATGCCCAAAACAATCTTGCCTATTTTTACCAAGAAGGCATTGGAGTTGAAAAAGATATTAATAAGACAGTCAACCTATATGCACAGGCAGCCCAAGGCGGAAACGCATCGGCTCAAACAAGCCTTGGCCTATTATTTTTAAGTGGAAATGTAATTGAACAAAACTATCAAAAAGCATTTGAACTTTTTACCTTGGCTGCCAATCAAAATAATTCCTATGCCCAGTCCAATCTTGGGTTAATGTATCTTGATGAATTAGGCGTGGAAAAAAGTTTTGAAAAAGCTGTCTTTTGGTTTGAAAAGTCTGCAAAGCTTGGTAATTCAACGGCTCAAGGAAATCTTGGCTGGTTCTATTACCTTGGACAAGGAGTTGAGCAAGACTATCAAAAGGCAATAGAATGGCTTCAAAAAGCCGCAGATCAAGGCGATGCCTTTGCCCAAAATAACTTGGCCGTTGTTTATCTTGATCCTAAATCAAAAAGACAAAATATCACTCGGGCCGTAGAATTATTGGAACAATCAGCAAAACAAGGACATGCCGGAGCCCAAGGAAATTTAGCAACAATTTATTATACAGGTAAACATGTGAAAAAAGACGAGGAAAAAGCTATTTTTTGGTATAAAGAAGCAGCAAAACATGGTAATAGAGAAGCTCAAGATCGTTTAAAAGAACTTGGAGAAACTTGGTAAAAGATAAAAAAGCCTTTGTATAACTTTACAGAGGCTTTTTTTGTATTTTATCAATAAAAACAAGCGTTAAAATAAATTTATTTAAAACTGTCATTTTTTCTTGTAATTTTAGCTTGATACTAATAAGATATAAAAAAAATTTTAAAGATATACTAATTAAAATATAAAAAAATTTTAAAATTGATTTAAAATGAAGTTTTTAACCTTTTTTCTAAAAAACTAAAATTGTAACTTACTGTTAAAATTAAAAATTTTTTAAAAAAAGGGTTTAGGGAAAAAGCTTTTTTCAAAAAAGTTTCCCCCAGAAAAATTAATCGGTGCTTCTTTAATTATATTTTATAACAACAAGATTACAATAAAAAGTGAGAAATACATGCCTAAACGTAGCGATTTGAAAAAAATTATGGTTATAGGTTCCGGTCCCATTGTTATTGGGCAAGCCTGTGAATTTGACTATTCAGGTACTCAAGGGATTAAAGCCTTAAAAGAAGAAGGATATGAAGTTATTCTTGTCAATTCAAATCCTGCCACAATTATGACTGATCCAAATCTTGCAGACAGAACTTATATTGAACCCATAGAACCAAATACTGTTGAAATGATTTTGCGAAAAGAACGCCCCTGTGCCCTTTTACCGACATTAGGCGGACAAACAGCTTTAAATACAGCCTTGATTTTAGCCAAAAAAGGTATTTTAGATGAGCTTAATATCGAACTTATCGGAGCCAATGCCGAAGTTATCGAAAAAGCAGAGTCACGGGAATTGTTTCGCAAAGCCATGGAAAATATTGGTTTAAAAGTACCTCAATCCTTTATTGCCAGAAGCATGGAAGATGTCAGAGCCATTGCCAAGGATTGTACTTTTCCTTTAATCATACGTCCTGCCTTTACCCTTGGAGGTGCAGGGGGAGGAGTTGTTTATAATCAGGAAGATTTGGAACAAGTTGTCAGCGATGGCTTAACCGCTTCCATGACCAGTGAAGTATTGGTTGAACAATCCGTGCTTGGCTGGAAAGAATTTGAAATGGAAGTCATGCGTGATAAAAATGATAATTGCATGATTGTTTGTTCCATTGAAAACTTAGACCCCATGGGCATACATACAGGCGACTCAATAACAGTTGCACCGGCTCAAACTCTGACCGACAGAGAATATCAAAAAATGCGTGATGCTTCACTTGCCATCATGCGAGAAATTGGTGTGGAAACAGGTGGTTCAAACGTTCAATTCGGCATAAATCCTCAAAATGGTGATATGATAGTCATTGAAATGAACCCAAGGGTTTCACGCTCTTCTGCCCTTGCTTCAAAGGCAACAGGGTTTCCCATTGCTAAAATTGCAGCCAAACTTGCCATTGGTTATACCTTGGATGAAGTACGCAATGATATTACCCGTAAAACTGTGGCTTCCTTTGAACCTGCCATTGACTATTGTGTAGTCAAAATTCCTCGCTTTGCCTTTGAAAAATTCCCTGGCACCAATGATGAGCTGACCACTTCCATGAAGAGTGTAGGCGAAGCCATGAGCATAGGACGTACATTTAAAGAAGCATTTCAAAAGGGTATGCGTTCCCTTGAAGTGGGAGTATTTGGATTTGCCAATAATTTTAAAGCTAAACTTCCAAGTAAAGAGGAAATCATTCCCCTTTTAAAAAAAGGGCATTCCAAAAGACTTTTTACCTTAAGACAAGCTCTGCTCATTGGTATGAGTTTGGAAGAAATTTATGAACACAGTGCCATTGATTACTGGTTTTTAAGACAAATGCGCGAACTTGTGGACGCTGAGAATGAAATCAGGGATTTTGCCCTTGCCAACAGTATGACTGTTGATAATCCCAAAATGCTTGAAATTCTAAAAAATGCCAAAAGCCTTGGTTTTTCAGATCAACAATTGGCTCAAATGTGGAAAAGACCGGAACAAGATATTAAAAATCTCAGAAAGCAAGCTAAAATTGAACCTTCCTATTATTTGGTTGATACTTGTGCGGCTGAATTTGAGGCTTATACACCTTATTATTATTCGACCTATGAAAACTCAGGTGAAAACTCCGATAACCTTGTTCAAAATACCGAATGTTCTGAAAATGAAGCCAAAAAAGTTGTTATTTTAGGTGGCGGGCCAAACAGAATTGGGCAAGGAATTGAATTTGATTATTGTTGTTGTCATGCTTCCTTTGCCTTGCAGGACATGGGAATTAAATCCATCATGGTTAATTCAAACCCCGAAACCGTATCAACAGACTATGACACTTCCGACAAACTTTATTTTGAACCGCTTACCTTTGAAGATGTCATGCAAATCATTGACATAGAAAAACCCCATGGAGTTATAGTTCAATTTGGTGGTCAAACTCCGTTAAACTTGGCTGTACCTCTCCAAAGGGCAGGAGTACCAATTCTTGGAACCCACCCCGATTCCATCGACAGAGCCGAAGACAGGGAACGCTTTCAAGCTCTTTTACATAAACTCGATTTAAAACAACCTGCCAACGGAACAGCCCTTTCCTATGCCGAAGCTTTGCAAGCTGCCCAAGAAATTGAATATCCCGTTGTTGTTCGTCCTTCCTATGTACTTGGTGGGCGTGCTATGCAAATCGTGTATGATGATAAGGAACTTGAGGAATATTTCCAAATCCATATTGGAGCAAACAGCTTAGAACATCCATTACTAATAGACAAATTCCTAGAAAATGCCATAGAAGTTGATGTTGATGCCCTTTCGGACGGAAAAGATGTATATGTGGCAGGGGTTATGGAACATATTGAAGAGGCGGGAATACATTCAGGCGACTCAGCTTGTGTTATTCCTCCATTTTCACTGCCTGAAAGCGTCATAGCAGACATTACCGAGCAAACCATTGCCTTGGCCAAGGAATTAAATGTTATAGGACTGATGAATATTCAATTTGCAGTAAAAGATGATGTGGTTTATTTATTGGAAGTAAATCCCAGAGCTTCAAGAACTGCTCCCTTTGTTTCAAAGGCAACAGGTGTGCCCTTGCCAAGATTGGCAACCCAAATAATGCTTGGTAAAAGTGTGAAAGAACTGGACCCTTGGTCAATGAAAAAAGATGGTTATGTGGCTGTAAAAGAATCCGTATTTCCTTTCAAAAAATTCCCAGGCGTTGACATTATTTTGGGTCCTGAAATGCGTTCAACAGGTGAAGTAATGGGCATAGCCAAGACCTTTGAAGAAGCTTTTATGAAAGGACAAGTGGCCGGAGGGCAAAACTTACCAAAATCAGGAAAAGTATTTATTTCTGTTAATGATAGTGATAAACCTGAACTGCCTGAACTTGCCAGAATGTTAAAAGATGCCGGTTTTGAACTGATTGCAACCGGTGGAACAGCTGATTTCTTGCGTTCATACGGGCTTGAAACAGCCAAGGTATATAAAGTTCATGAGGGCAGACCAAATATTGTGGACATGATAAAAAATGATGAAATTGTAATGGTTATAAATACAGCCCAAGGAAAGCAAACTGTCAGCGATTCCAAATCCATAAGACAGTCAACCCTCCATTATGGCATACCATATTCCACAACTCTTTCAGGAGCAAAAGCCATTGTCAGAGCAATAGTTGCCAAAGAAAATAAACAAATATCCGTAAAATCTATTCAAGAATATTATGGACAATAGGGTATTTCTATTACTTGTTTTTGCTATGCAAAATTAAGTTGAGTTTTTTTTATTACTTGTTTTTGCTACGCAAAATTAAGTTAAGTTTTTACTGTCATAAAATATAGGGGCAAACCAGTCAGACTTCCAATATCTGCGTCAAGCTGTAAATTTTATCGGTTATGTACTTGAGTACACGCCCTCTAAAATTTTTCGCTTTCCTTGCTCTTGAAAGCCTGCCTTATTTCACCCGCTATTTTATGACACTACCTCGCTTTTTGCTTGTCAAAAAGAATAGTTATCCAATCGTTTATGCACCCTATAAGGTGAAGCAAAAAGCGATTTAATGGAATATGAACCCCCGTCATATTGCCTACGCTTTGCTTAGCAATATGACACCCCCTTACAGTACTCACAAGCGAGCACAAGGGGGAAAGGTAAAAATAAGGTAAAAATTTTGAATTTTTATAATAAATAAAGTTAACTCTTTATTATAATATTAAATAATTTGGAAACTCACCCTAATTTTATTTGGAATTTGGTTTTTCAGGAGGGGGGAGTTTGAGGGGGAAACATCATTTTTGCCTACAAAAATGGGGTTCCCCCCCTCAAGAAAACACACAAAAAGCTAACCGAACAGTTGTGGTTACTCCCTCATAAAACAAACAGGAGTTTTTATGAAAGCATATTTGGTGCTTGAAGATGGTTTTTATTTAGAAGGAAAATCCTTTACCGGCGAGTTTGAGCTTGGCGGCGAAGTTATATTTAATACAGGCATGACAGGTTATCAAGAAATTTTGACAGATCCAAGTTATACAGGGCAAATGGTTTGCATGACTTATCCATTAATTGGAAATTATGGAATTAATCCTGAGGATATGGAATCTGAAAAAATCCATGCAACGGGATTAATTGTAAAAGAATGTTGCAAAGAACCATCAAATTGGCGTAGCACCGAAAGTTTGCCTGAATTTTTAATGCGTCATAATGTTCCCGGCATTGAAAATATAGACACCAGAGCATTGACAGTTCATCTTCGCAATATGGGAGCACTGCGTGGAATTATTTCCACAAAAACCGATAATATTGCGGAATTGGTGGAAAAAGCAAAAGCTCTTCCGACCATGGAAGGGCAAAATTTAGTCACCAAGGTTGCCACAAAATCAACCTATACTTGGACTGACAAAGTTGTGCCTGTCCAATTAAATGCAGATGGTTCATATAATTGGCAATCACCGAAAAAACCATCTGTAATTGTTTATGATTTTGGAATTAAATGGAATATTTTACGTCTACTTCAAGAGCAAGGACTTGAGCTTTTGGTTGTACCGCCAAATTTTAGTGCCGAAGATGTGCAAAAAACCAAGGCAGAAGCAATTTTTCTGTCCAATGGCCCGGGGGATCCTGCCACATTAAAAGATGAAATTGAAACCATTAAAATTTTAGCAAATAATTATCCCATTGCAGGGATTTGCCTTGGCCACCAATTACTTGGCCACGCCCTTGGGGGCAAAACAGCCAAGCTGAAGTTTGGGCATCATGGTTGTAATCACCCTGTCAAGGACTTGCAAACAGGACATATTGAAATATCTTCTCAAAACCATGGTTTTATTGTGATTAATGATCAAGTTACAGTTACCCATATCAATTTAAATGATGATACGATAGAGGGATTTAAACATCCGACAAAACCAATTATTGCCGTGCAACATCACCCCGAAGCTTGCCCAGGCCCCACTGATTCACGCTCCTTTTTCTATCAATTTAGGGACATGATCAAAAACACCATAAATAAATAATTATGCACGAATTATCATTAATGACAAATATCATGGAAATATGCCAAACAGAATTAAAAAAACATCAGGCAAACAAACTTATTTCCATGACTGTAAGATATGGAGAATTATCAAATATTGTTGCCGATTCCATGGATTTTGCCTTTGAAGCCCTTGGCAAGGGAACAATTTTTGAGAATGCAAAACTAATTCTGAACGAAGAAAAATTATTGCTTGAATGTACAAGCTGTAAACATAACTTTAGCCCTGACGGCAAGGACTATTTTCATAAACCTTGCCCTTCCTGTAATGAACAAGCAAGTTATAAAGTTTTGGCAGGAGAAGGAATTTTTCTTGACAGAATAGAAGCAGAATAAAACAAAATAAAGAGGAATATATGGAAATTCCAATAGTTAAAAATGTGCTTGAAGCAAATGACAAAATAGCCAATAAATTAAAAGAATTATTTATACAAAATAAAATATTGGTATTAAATTTAATTAGTTCGCCGGGATCGGGTAAAACCTCACTTCTTGAAAGAACATTGACCGATTTAAAAAATGAATTTAAAATGGCTGTCATTGAGGGTGATTTACAAACCGATAATGATGCCAAAAGAGTTGCCGCCACAGGTGCTAAAGCTGTACAAATCAATACCGAGGGTGGTTGCCATCTAAACAGTAATATGATTGAAGAAGCATTAAACAGCTTTGATTTGCAAGAAATTGATATTTTATTCATTGAAAATGTCGGAAATTTGGTTTGCCCTGTGGAATTTGATTGTGGAGAGGATCATAAAATTGCCCTATTGAGCGCAAGTGAGGGAGATGATAAACCTGAAAAATATCCACGACTTTTTCAGCTGGCAACAGTTATGCTGATTAATAAAATTGATCTATTGGAACATGTTGATTTTTCAATGGAAAATGCCAAAAAACATGGAAGGGCATTAAATGCTGATTTGAAAATTTTTGAAATTTCTTGCCGAAAAAATTTAGGACTTGAGGCTTGGTACGATTGGCTAAAACAAGCCGTCAAAGCAAAAAATGAAATTTAGCCGGAGTCTGACAAGAAAAAACAGTTATGGACGTAAAAAAATTAGAAACATTTGATGATGTGGAAACATTTCTGGACAATTTGGGAATGTTTAGTATGCGCCTTGGGCTTGAAAGGGTACAAAACGCTATTAATTTATTAAATTTGCGTTATTCTTGTCCCATTGTTCAAATTGTCGGAACCAATGGCAAGGGATCAACAGCTTCATTCTTACATTCCATAGCCATGGCACATGGATTTAAAGTTGGTCTTTTCACTTCTCCGCATTTCATCAGCCCCCTTGAAAGAATTAGGTTAAATAATAAGGTTTTACCCAAACAAACATGGGCAAACTTCATCAATCAAGCCTTGGAAGTAGAACCAAATTTGACCTATTTTGAACTTTTGACTGTGGTTTCCCTTTTGGCTTTTAATTTTTCAGAACCTGATATTTTAATCTATGAGGCAGGTCTTGGCGGAAAAAATGATGCCACAACTGCCATAAGTGCCGACTTACTATGCCTAACCCCCATTGGCTTAGATCATACTGATTTACTTGGAAATAGTATAAATAAAATTGCCGAAGAAAAATCTTATGCCATTAGAAATGGCTTATTTTCTGTTATTTCTTCACCACAACCGGACAAGGTTTTAAAAATTTTTCAAACCAGATCTCAGAAATTAAATATTCCATTCTATTCTTTAGACTCGGAAACTAAATTTTCTGAACATATGCACTTGGTTGACAATCAAAATCTTGGATTACATGGAACACATCAAAAAGACAATGCCAAACTGGCTTTATTCACATGGCACATGCTTTGTGAAAAATATCTTTGGAAATTTGAACCAAAGGCAATAAACAAAGGACTTGAATCTGCTTTCATTGCCGGTCGAATGCAAAGAATTTTTACCAAGGAAAATATCAACTTACTCCTTGACGGAGCCCATAATTTACACGGATTAAAATGTTTATTTGACAATTTAAACTTTTATAATATTACTCCATCTGCCATGATTTTTTCCTGCCTTCAGGATAAAAATCCAAGTAAATTTGTTAGTTTGATAGAAGAATATTTAAATGCTAAAAATCTTGAAATTCCAATTTACATTCCACCCATCAAAAATAATTTACGTTCAATCAATCCTACAGGTTTAGTAAATTACTTTGAAAATCAGAATCAGAAATATATTTGTGCTGATTTTCCGTCTGCCTATGATATGGCAATAAAAAATCAGCAACTTAATCTTTCCAATTCAGAGGATAGCAAAAACAGCGGAAGCAGTGAAAACCCAATTTTAATTTTTGGTTCACTCTATCTTTTGGCTGAATATTTTGAACTTTTTCCACAAGAATTAAACCTTTCCCTGAGTTGATTATGTCAAATCTCTTTCGTTTGCTTCCCTCTGTAGATTCTTGTTTGCAAGAATTAAATGACATCAACTGCCCTGATCTTCTAATCAAAAATGCTGTAAATGCCTTTTTGGATGATTTGAGAACCAAGATTAAAGACCATAAATTATCAGAACAAGATCTAATTAAACATAAAGTTTTTAATGAATTAAAAAAATATGTTACTGACAAAACAACGCATTTATTAAAATATGTTGTCAATGCCACAGGCATAGTTATTCATACAAATTTAGGACGATCAATTTTGGCAGATGAAGCCATAAAGGCTGTTCAATTGGCCGCTGCCAATTATTGCAATTTGGAATTTGATCTTGAAATGGGGCAACGTGGAAGTAGACACAGTCTGATTGAAAGGGATATTTGCAATCTTACAGGGGCTGAAAGTGCCATTGTGGTCAATAATAATGCGGCTGCGGTTTTACTGATGTTAAATTCTCTCTGCGCCCATGGTGAAAGCATTGTCAGCAGGGGGCAACTTGTTGAAATTGGTGGAAGTTTTAGAATTCCTGAAGTCATGGAAAAAAGTTTGAGTATTTTGAGGGAAGTTGGCACAACCAATAAATGCCATAGGGCAGACTATCAAAATGCCATCAATGAAAATACCAAGGCCATAGTGAAAATACATACCTCCAATTATCGAATCATTGGTTTTCATTCTCAAGTTTCAACTGCTGATTTGGCTAAAATTGCCCATGACCATGGTCTTCCTCTATTGGAGGATCTTGGAAGCGGAAGTTTGATTGATTTTTCGGCTTATGGTTTGACAGGTGAACCTACAGTCAAAGATGTGTTGGAAAATGGGGTTGATGTGGTTAGCTTTTCAGGTGATAAGGTACTTGGCGGCCCACAAGCAGGGATAATTGCAGGCAAAAAGAAATATATTGATATAATCAAAAAAAACCAACTATTACGGGCTTTAAGATGTGACAAACTAACTTTGGCGGCCCTTGAAGCAACACTTAGATTGTATTATAATCCAAAAACTGCCCTTGAAAAAATTCCTACATTAAGAATGATGACCATTTCTGAAAAAGAATTAAAGCAAAAGGCTCAAAAACTTGCAAGAATTTTAAATAAAAATCTTGATCAAGACATGGTTAAAATTAAAACAATTGCAGATTTTTCCAAGGTTGGCGGAGGTTCATTTCCTGAAAACCTATTAAAAACACACCTTGTAACCCTAACATTTAAAAATTCAAACCTAAGTCCAAACTTTCTGAGGCAAGAACTTTTGAATACAAGTCCGCCAATCATAGGCAGAATAGAAAATGATGCATTCATGTTTGATGTTCGCACCTTGGATAATGCAGAATTTAATATTATTTCTGATATATTAACAAAAATAATCAATAAAATTTAAATATTATGATTAGAAAGCTCTGCACAAAAATTTATCTAGTGCAGTTTCAATAAAAATTGAGAACTCTACCCTATAGAACTTTCAAAAAGCAATCATTTAACGAAGTGGCAAAGCCGCTTCTATTCTTGCTTTTTGCACTTCAATGTCGCTATGCTCCAATGAAGCGCTTAGGGCATTTCAGGACAATTTTTTTCCAAAAATGCCCTAAAAATAAAAAATTTCATTCTAAAAACAGATTATTATTAAAAAATAGTAATTATGCAGAGGTCTTTTTCATCACGTCATTCCAATTCTTATATTGAAAGATATTTTTATCAAAATTTATTAGTGAAAATTTCTTATTTTTGCCATTTATTCAAACAAAATTTGAAAAAAACATTGGGGTTTGCAAAGGGAATCACTCCCTTTGCTGAGGGTTTGAGGGCAAAGCCCCCAAATTGGAATAACGTGCTTTTTCATGGAGAATTTGCAAAGCAATGACCACAAATCAAGAATAGCAAAATCGCATTTTTTGCATTAACTGATTGATTTGTGTGCCTTTTACCTCTGCAAATAAATTTTAAAAAATAAAAAAACTTTGAAACTTGCAATTAATTTTTATAAAAAAATATGCAAAATTCTTAATTAAGGATAAATATGGAAGATTTTAGTTATAAAACCAAATCAATTTGGGAAGAAAGCACAGAAGAACAAATTGAGGAAATGCAAGCCTATGCCTCAAAATATATTGATTTTTTATCAAATAATAAAACTGAACGGGAATGTATTGAATATAGTTTAAATGCTTTAACCTCAGTAGGATTTAATACTGATTTAAAATCCGATAAAGTTGTCAAAACCTTACATGAAAAATGTCTTTTTGCCTTTAGACAAGGAAAACGCCCCATTTCCGACGGAATACGCTTAATCAGTGCCCATGCTGACAGCCCTCGTCTTGACTTTAAGCAACATCCTCTCACTGAAAATGTTGGGATTGGACATGCAAAAACCCATTATTATGGTGGAATAAGAAAATATCAATGGTTGGCAAGACCCCTTGCAATTCATGGTACTATTATTAAGGCAGATGGGGAGAAAATTAATATTTGCATTGGTGAAAGCGAAGATGAACCTGTTTTTACCATTAGTGATTTACTTCCTCACTTGGCTCAAGATCATGTCAGCCAAACCATTTCCAAGGGCTTTTCTGCCGAAAAATTAAATGTTATTTTGGCTCATTCTCCCCTACCTAAGCCAAAAGAAGATGAGAAAGATAAGGAAGTTGAAGAAAATAAAGAAGATAAAAAACCTGAGTACAATATTAAATCTCACATATTAAAAATTCTTAATCGAAAATATAATATCATTGAAGAAGATTTATTTTCAGCAGAAATTCAAGTTGTTCCTGCCGGAAAAGCTCGCTTTGTCGGTCTTGATAGGGCTTTGATCGGAGGCTATGGACATGATGACAGGATTTGCCTCTACACCTCCCTCACAGCTTTTTTGGAAGTGGAAGAGCCTGAATACTGCACTTGTCTGATTTTTTGGGATAAGGAAGAAATAGGATCCGAAGGAAGCACAGGCGCAAGCTCAAGATTTTTTGAATATTGTATTCAAGATCTAATTGCAACCAAGGATAAAAACATCGGCTTTGGGCAAGTAATGCTTGCTTCAAAGGCAATTTCAGCCGATGTTCACGCAGCTATCGACCCCGACTGGCAAGAATTACATGAAAAACTAAATTCTTCAACCATTGGACATGGGCCAACCTTTTGTAAGTTCACAGGTTCAAGGGGTAAATATGGTGCAAATGATGCCCACCCCGAATATATTGGCTGGTTAAGATATATTTTAGCTCAAAAAAATATCCCATGGCAAATGGCTTCACTTGGCAAGGTTGATCATGGAGGAGGTGGAACAGTTGCCCTCTTCCTTGCTGTTTATGGTATGAATGTCATAGATATGGGCCCTTCTCTGCTCGGCATGCATAGCCCCTTTGAAATTGCTTCTGTTGCTGACCTTTATTATACAAATAAAGCCTATAAAACCTTTTTTGAAGCTTAAAATAACTTTATGTGTTTTCTTGAGGGGGGAACCCCCACGCCATTCCGGTTTTCAAAAACTATAATTATGGCATAATTTTTGATTTTTGGAAAGCGAAATGGCATGGTTGATGACTGCTTTATAATTTTTATTTTGTTAACCGACAATTATAACTCTTCGATCTTAAATCGCAAATTAAAATGAAATGAGTGATGGATCAATATAGAGATATTTAGATAAATCAAGATAGTAGTACCTTGCTTTGTCTAAATATCTCGATATAAAATTTATTTGACAGAATATAATCAAGTTAGTATATATAATTAAGAAAGATTATATTCGCATTTTTAGGTAAAGCAAGGAAGTAGCAATAAAATTTAGATGTGTTCGCCTTAAAACAATGGCATACTCAAAACACTGTTTATAATATTAATAATCTATAAACTTATATTTTTTTGATAACTCATATCGTAAATCATCTTAAATTTTTTACCATTCAACAATAATTTGAAATAACTGGATTTTTTAAAAAAAATTAACTAAAACCACATCATAAAATAATAGATTAACATATTGATTGTAACCTAAATTTAACTTGACAATTATCCAAACTTTGCTAAGAATAATTATTATCAATTAGCAATAAAATTATTTTGAAAAATTATTAATACTTAATATTGGAGATAGAAATGAGTAAAATTTTAGAAGTTTATAAATGTACAGAATGTGGTAATATTGCTCAAATTTTACATCCTGCCAGCTGTACCATGAGCTGTTGCGACAAAGAAATGAATCTTCTGACAGAAGGTTCAACCGATGGCGCCAAAGAAAAACATGTACCTGTAATTGAAAAGACAGAAAATGGATATAAAGTTGCTGTTGGTTCTGTGGCTCATCCCATGGAAGAAAAACATTATATAGAATGGATTGAGCTAGTTGCAGATGGAATTAGCTATAAAAAATTTTTACAACCAAATGATGCGCCTGTTGCAGAGTTTTGTGTAAAAGCCGACAGTGTAGTTGCACGTGAATATTGTAATCTACACGGACATTTTAAATCATAAAATCAAGGAGATGATTTATGGCTAAATATGAATGTGATGTTTGTGGTTATGTTTACGACCCTGAATTAGGTGATCCCGATAGTGGAATAGAAGCAGGCACAGCTTTTAATGATTTGCCTGATGACTGGGTCTGTCCTACTTGTGGGGCTCCAAAAAGTCAGTTTTCCGAAGTATAATTTAAATAAAATAACTTTCTAACCTTAGAAAGTTATTTTATTTAAAAGCTTTATAGACTAACTTATATATAAACTTTATTAGATGGATAAATTATGACTCCTATTTTATTAAAAAATGATGTCTATTGGATTGGAGCAGTGGATTTTAATTTACGAAATTTCCACCATTACAGTCGCTCCCCTCTTGGAACAACCTATAATGCATATTTAATTAAAGATGAAAAAAATGTTTTGGTTGATACTGTAAGCAAGGAGTATACCCATGAACTTTTCACAAAACTTGAAAATTTAATCGATCCACAAAAAATTGATTACATCATTTGTAACCATTTGGAGAGAGATCATTCAGGTTGCCTTGAAAAAATGGTAGAAGTTTGCAAACCTGAAAAGATTTTTTGTTCTGTTACAGGCGAAAAATATTTAAGGGCTCAGTTTAACGCCGACTCATGGAATATTCAAACTGTTAAAGATGGTGAAACCATTAATATCGGTAAACGTAACATCACTTTCTTTGACACAAAGATGCTTCATTGGCCTGACAGCATGGTCTCATACATAAATGAAGACAAGATCTTATTTTGTAATGATATTTTTGGGCAAAATATTGGAACAAGCTATCGTTTTATCGACGAACATCCAAGTTATTGTACCTTGCAGTCAATTAAAGATTATTATAATAATATTGTTCTACCCTATTCACCCTTGGTTATTAAATTACTGGACAGAATTGAAAAAGCCGGTCTTGAATTTGATATGCTTGCCCCTGACCACGGACTGATTTTCAGAACAAAAGAAGATATTAATTTTATCATAAACACCTATAAAGAATTGGCAAACCAACCTTATAAATTAAAGGCTGTCATAGTGTATGAAAGCCTTTGGGAAGCAACTGCCAAAATGGCCAATGCTGTTGGTGATGGTTTATCATCCCTTGGTGTTCCCTATACCATCATTGATTTACAAGAAAATCATTGCAGCTCGGTTATGAATGCCTTGGCAGATGCCAGTGCAATTATCCTTGGCTCTTCCACCAGAAATAATATGCCCCTCACCAATATGATTGGAACAATGGCTCATATCAAAGGTCTGAGACCAAAAAATTTGGTCGGAGCAACCTTTGGTTCCTATGGTTGGTCAGGTGAAGCACCTAAAATTATGGAAGATGAATTAAAAGCCATGGGTGTTGAAATTGTTTCAGAAAGTGCCAAAGCTTTCTTTGGACCAAACAAAGACGAACTTAAATCTTGCTTTGAACTTGGTGTCAATGTTGCCAAAGCTCTTAAAGAAAAGGTTCAAGCATAAAATAAAGCAGTCAGGTTTAGGAAACATGTCAATCCGTTTTTGAGGGGGAAAACCACGTTTTTTGAACCAATCCATGAACGCCTTACGGCTGGGCGAGTTTTCCCCTCAAACGTAAGCAATTGCTTCCCCCTTTTCTTAAAAAACAAATTTTTCTAACATATTGTTTTACAAAATTTTTAAAAAAATAGATTTAAAACATATTTTATTTTTTTTGAAAGTAAATTTCACAAGCGGATTGATGTGGGTTTAGAAAATACTGACAAGAAAATTAATCAGTGTTTTCTAAATTATTTTTGTTTGGATTATTTTCTCAAATATTTTTGCTCGGAGGCTATTTATGGATGACGTTGTTCTCCTTTCACGCTTGCAATTTGCAGTTGCAGTTTTTTTCCATTTTATTTTTGTCCCATTAACTCTCGGTATTACAGTTCTACTGGCTGTGATGGAAACATTTTACGTTAAAACCGGTAAAGAAATTTATAAAAGAATGACAAAGTTTTGGGGAAAACTATTTCTGATTAACTTTGTGCTTGGGGTTGTCACCGGCATTACCTTGGAATTCCAATTTGGAACCAACTGGTCACGTTATAGTGAATATGTCGGTGATATTTTTGGAGCCTTACTTGCCATTGAGGCAACAGCTGCCTTTTTCTTAGAATCAACCTTTATTGCTGTTTGGGCCTTTGGTTGGGAAAAAGTTAGCAAGAAAGTCCACTGTTTAGCCATTTGGTTAGTTGCCATAGCAGGTAACCTTTCAGCCATTTGGATTATTTTGGCCAATGGTTTTATGCAAAACCCCGTTGGTTATGTCATAAGAAATGACAGAGCCGAACTGGATAGTTTTTGGGAAGTTATTACAAACCCTTATGCTTGGGGGCAATATTTCCATACAGTTTCAGGGGCTTGGATGTTGGCAGGTTTCTTCATTCTCGGAATCAGTGCTTGGCACTTAGTTCGCAAAAATGAAGTGGAATTATTTACAAAATCCGTAAAACTCGCTGCTCCTTTTACCTTGGTTATGGCCTTGGTAGTCGCCCTTTGCGGACATCATCAAGGTGAAGTTGTAGCAAAATATCAACCCGCAAAATTTGCTGCCATGGAAACCCATTGGGAAACAGAAAAAGAAGCTCCTATCTATCTTTTTGTATGGCCTGATGAAGAAAATAACAAAAATGTCTTTGAAGCAATTCCAATTCCAGGCATTTTAAGTTTTCTTGCTTTTGGCGATTTTGATGCAGAAGTTAAAGGTTTAAATGCTTTCCCTGAAGAAGATCATCCACCTGTTCTTCTTACTTTCCTATCCTTTAGAATAATGATTGCATTGGGAGTTCTGTTTATTATACTATCAGCCTATGCGTGGCGAAGAAGAAATGACCTGGGCAGTTATCCAAAACTTTGTAAAATATTAACCTATGTTATTCCTCTGCCCTATATATGTATCATGCTTGGCTGGATGATTGCTGAAGTTGGCAGACAACCTTGGATTGTTTATGGCCTGATGCGTACATCAGACGCTGTTTCACCTGTTCCCGCTCAATCCGTTGTTTTTTCACTGCTGACATTTATTGTGGTTTACACCCTTTTAGGTATTTTGGACATTTATCTACTGATGAAATATGCTCGTAAAGGACCGGCTCCGGCCTTAGAAGATGCAAATGATTCAAAGCAAAACTCAAAAATTGAAAATGAAGGAGAATTAGCATGATTTCATTAGAATTTTTATTGGGCGCTTGGTTCTTTATATGGGGTTTGCTTTGGGCAATTTACTTTGTACTGGATGGTTTTGACCTTGGAATGGCAACAATTATGCCTTTAATTGCTAAAACCGATGCAGAAAAAAGAACAATTTACAATGCTTCAGGTCCATTTTGGGACGGCAATGAGGTATGGTTAATCACTGCCGGTGGCGTAACTTTTGCAGCCTTTCCAACAGCCTATGCCGTTATGTTCAGTGCCCTCTATGCTCCATTATTAATGTTACTTTTTGCTCTGATTTTTAGAGCCGTTGCCTTTGAATTCAGAAAAAAAATTGACAATCCCACTTGGCGTAAAGCTTGCGATATCTGTCTATTTTTAGGCTCATTTCTTCCCGCTTTACTCCTTGGAGTGGCCTTTGCCAATCTATTCATGGGTATTCCAATTGATGGCGACGGAGTTTATCACGGCAATATATTAAAGCTATTAAATCCCTACGGACTTGTGGGTGGATTATTATTTGTTTTCATGTTTGCCCTCCACGGTGCCCTATGGTTAAACTTCAAATCCAAAGGTGAACTGTCTGAACGTGCAATTAACCTAGCACAATTATTGTGGTATTTGGTTTTCTCCTTTGTACTTGTTTTCTTAGCAATGACAAGTGCCTACACCACAATATTAAGCAATATTGCACAAACACCTGTGTTTACCGTCTTTTTAGTTCTTGCTGTCATCTCACTATTGGCAACCAGAATTACCCTAAGATCATCAAATCACTTGGTTCCATGGATTTTTAGTGCCCTATTTATCCTGTGTTGCACCCTCTTTATGGTCATGGGCATGTTCCCAAGCATCATAATCTCAAGCATTGACCCGGCCCACAGTGTAACAGTTTATAATGGTGCCTCAAGTCATCTAACCCTACAAATCATGTTCATCGTATCAGTTATCTGCGTGCCGGTTGTAATTGCCTACCAAATTTGGGTTTACTACGTGTTCTCTCACAAAATTACAGACGAAGAACTGGCCTCAGACCACGCTTATTAAATAATTTTTTGGGGAAAACTTTTTAATTTTAATTAAATTTTTTTGGGGAAAACTTTTTTTGAAAAAAAAGTCTTCCCCAAACCCCTTTCCAAAAAACTTTAAACCAAAGCCCCAAAAATACTTTGTATTTTCGGGGCTTTGGAATTTAATACTCCATACATAATATAATAACATAAAGAGCAAAATATTTTATATTATTGCAAATGAACTTCCCCTGCATGCACGCCATTCCGTTTTTCAAAAATTATAATTATGGTATGATTTTTGATTTTAGACATTAAATAAAACATTACTAGGGTGTGTTTCTAAATTATTTAACGTTATAATAAAGAGTTACTTTATTTATG
>CAYJGE010000047.1:0-19480 GCA_964369835.1 uncultured Mailhella sp. | reverse complement strand
TCACTCCCTTTGCTGGGGGTTTGGGGGCAAAGCCCCCAAATTGGAATAACGTGCTCAATAACTAGCCAAATAATCTTTTTATTTTTTATAATTACTTTTACCTGTATTCCAAGGTAAACCAAGCCCGCTTTCTTCACTATCCCCGTCAAGTCCTTTACTTAATGGATTATCAATGTTGCCTGTTTCCAAAGCTGAGTCCGGCACCATACTATTACCCGGAATTGTTTCAGTTTCAGGATTATGCGCAGCATAACTATACCAATAGGAATAAATTCCAAATACTTCTTGCATAAATGCTCCTAAATAGTTTCCTGAAATACATATACCGTCCAAGTTCCATGTACTTTTTGTTTGAAGATCAATAAGGTTATTATTTTCAAATGTAAAAATCAGTGGATTTTTTCCTGTCCAAACTTCACGTTTAAAAATTCTAACCACGCCTAGTTTATTATCATAAACAGCAATCAACGGAGTGCCACCCAAGAAAAAATTGACGCTTTTCTTTTCACGAACAAAATTAATATCAATAGCAGTAAAAAAACTATCAATTTCGAGTCCAATAATTTGAGTTTTTAACCCAAGCCTTAGATCAATATTACTTACAGGAAAAATGAGGTTGTCATTATGATAAAAGGAATTTTGATCGGCAATATTTCCATAGGGATCAGTGCCATAACGTTGTTCTGTTCTGGGTAGTCCCAAAACCTTGGCATTTGGTTTGGCATTATAGAAAGTTCTTGCTTTTTCCCAAGTTGTCCAGTAACAAGCCAAAATATTAAGTCCTTCCCCTTGATATGTACCTGCAATTGATAAACCATAAAGTTGAGACCAAAGACTATTGGTGTTTATATCCCTTAAAATACTATTGGCATTATAATAACCACCATTATATTCTAACTGTAAAAAAGCATCATTCTTTTTAGTATTATAAGTAGCCAATGTTCCTGATACAGGACTGTAAGTTACTGCTATTGCCATATCTCTATTAATAATATTCATAACTTCATGCCAAATCATATAACGTCTTGGTATAATAATAACTTCACGCTCTTGCAATGGTTTAACAGGGCCTATGGGAACAACGAATACTATATCACTATAATCCAAAGAAAGATCTGCTTCAGTTATTGATAAATAGTTTTGCACATTCAATGGAGGAATGTTTTGAGAAGCAATATCGGAGTTAATTATTTGTTCAGTTATACTAATTAATTCTTCAGTGTTTTTTGGAAATGCATTAATTTTTAATGGATAAAAAATTAATGAAATCATAATTAATAACAATAAGTTTATATTTTTAAACATGATTTTCTCCAATATTTATTTCAGGTTTATATTATGTATAGCAATTTGACTTTTTATTTAGCACTAAATATAGCAATTTAATTTTATGTTGACTCTTTGAAATTGCTATATTTGTGAAAGCACCGATTAACTTCAATTCAGGAGTAAATTAGAAAAATATTATTTTTTTCGCCCTTTGAGACATAGAATATTTAGCTATAATAAAAGCCCCATAACCAGTTATGGGGCTTTTTAAAATTCAAACTTTTTTAGATAGTGGAATAAGTAAGATTTGTAAAGTTCTGCCCTCACTATTTGTTTCTTGCTCTACTTTACAGATATCTCTTGTATCTTCAACAATGCGGTCTAAAATTACTTGCCCTCTACTTTTATGGACAATTTCACGACCACGGAAGAATACAGTCACTTTACAGCGATCACCATCTTCTAAAAATCTGCGGATATGACGAAGCTTTGTTTCATAGTCATGATCATCAGTTTTTGGGCGAACTTTTATTTCTTTAATTTGGACAATGGACTGATTTTTTTTGGCTTCTTTCTTTTTTTGTTGTTGTTCATATTTGAATTTTCCAAAATCCATTATACGACAAACAGGTGGCTCGGCATTTGCTGCAACTTCCACAAGATCAAGCCCTTGTTCTTTTGCAAGATCAATTGCGGCTTGTTTTGCCAAAATTCCAATCTGTTCCCCTTCCGCACCAATTACACGAACTTCTCGTGCTCTGATTTGGTCATTGCGACGTGTACTGTCTTGAGGAACTTCACGTCGTGGTTTCATACTAGGCGAAGCTATAACTCATCCCTCCGATTTTAAAAGGTTTATCACTATCATCACGGATAATTTTTATGGTTTCTTCTATTGATTGTAAACCTAAATTTTCACCCGTGCGAAGACGAATATTAACACCATTTTCTTCTACTTCTTTGTCACCAATTACTAAAATAAATGGTATTTTAGCAAGTTGTGCCTCTCTAACTTTAAATCCAAGTTTTTCATTTCTAATATCTGCTTCTACTCTTAAACCATTTTCTTTCAGTGAGTCAACAACTTTTTGTGTATGTTCAAGCTGAGTATCTGTAACATTTAGAACTTTTACCTGTACAGGTGCGAGCCAAGTTGGAAATGCTCCTGCAAAATGTTCTGTAAGTACGCCAATAAATCGCTCTAAAGAACCTAAAATTGCTCTATGAACCATAACAGGACGATGCCTTGCGCCGTCTTGACCCACATATTCTAAATTAAATCGCTCAGGCAAATTAAAATCAACTTGAATTGTTGATAATTGCCACTCACGACCAATGGCGTCGGTTACTTTAATATCAATTTTAGGTCCGTAAAAAGCACCATCACCTTCATTTATTTGATATTCTTTTCCTTCACGGGCAACTGCTGCAATTAAAGCATTGGTTGAAAGTTCCCATGCTTCATCAGAACCTATGCTATCTTTTGGACGTGTAGAAATGAAAAGTTTATATTCAAATCCAAATAAACTCATTAAATCAGCCGATAAACGCATAACTTTTATTATTTCGTCCTCAAGTTGATTTGGTGTACAAATGATATGGGCATCATCTTGCATAAACTGCCTTACTCTTAAAAGGCCATGCAAAGCTCCTGACATTTCATGTCTGTGCACAATACCAAGTTCAAAAAAACGAACCGGTAATTCCCTATAGGAATGAAGAGTATTATTATATAAAAGTAAATGTCCGACGCAGTTCATGGGTTTTACTCCATGAACATCGCTTTCAATTTCTGTGAAATACATATTTTGACGATAATGTTCATAGTGTCCGGATTTTTCCCAAAGTTCCCTGCGTAAAATTTGAGGAGCCTGAACAAGTTCATAATTTCTTTTCAAATGTTCTTTACGTAAAAAATCTTCAAGTATTGCTTTAATCATCATGCCTTTTGGAAGCCAAAAGGGCATACCGGGGGCAACATCTTCATGGAATGTAAATAAACCTAAATCCTTACCAAGTTTACGATGATCTCTTTTTTTAGCTTCTTCAAGTTGATTTAAATAGGCTTTTAATGCTTTTTCATCTGAAAAAGCAGTTCCATAAATTCTTGAAAGCATTTGATTTTTTTCATCGCCTCGCCAATAAGCACCGGCAACGGACATGAGTTTAAAAGCTTTTATTACTCCAGAGCTTGGAATATGAGGTCCACGGCAAAGATCAACAAAATTACCTGCTTTATAAAGTGATACGGTAGGAGAATCAATTTCTGAAATTATTTCAGCCTTATAAGTTTCATTTTTTTCCAAAAATAATTTAATGGCTTCTTCTTTTGACATTTCAGAACGTTCAAAGGTATAATTTGCTTCAATGATTTTTTTCATTTCATTTTCAATGCTTTCCAAATCTTCCGGTTTAAACGGAGTTTTTGCATCAAAATCATAATAAAAACCATTGGAGATAGATGGCCCTATGGTTACTTTTGTTTCAGGAAAAAGTTTTTGAACGGCATCTGCCATGATATGTGCTGTTGAATGACGTAAAACTTCAAGGCCTTCAGGGTCTTCGGCTGTAATTGGGATAATTTTAACTGCATTTAATGGTATATTGTTTGATAGATCAATTAAAATTTCTTCATCTGTTGACAATTTTACTTTGGCAATCAAACATGATTTTAATTTTTTTCCTGATAAATGTTCTTTAAAAATATCAAAACAGGCTGCATTTTCAGAAATTTCAATTTCTTGTTTATCAAGCAAAATATTCATCTTTACTCCAATTTACTACAAATCGCTCTATATTTAAAAATTTAAATTTTAGTTTTTGAAAATTTTATTTTTAAAAAATTAAAAATAAAGTTTTTACAATAGTAAAAACTTTATGTAGATTTATTTATTAAAATATTTAAATTCACTGTAATTTTATTAAATATTGTATAATTAACAATTAGTTATTATTTCTTTAGTATAGACTAATTATAAAAAAAGAGGGAGGATAAACCCTCCCTCCATATAAATGGTAGGCACGAGCAGGTTTGAACTGCTGACCCCTTCCATGTCAAGGAAGTGCTCTGCCAACTGAGCCACGCGCCTAAAATAGTTGCAAACTAATTGGTAAGCTTTTAATAATTAAAACTTTGGCTTTAGTCAAGCATTTTTTTATTTACTAAATTTAATTTTCACACCATCTCGGTTTTAATAAAGTTTTAAAAATTGAAAATATAAATTCATAACAATTTCAATAAGATTTCAATACAGATATATTTAGGTCACGTCAATCAGTTTTTGTGTTTTTTGAGAGTGAAAATCACGTTTTTTTCAAAAAGACGAGTTTTAGTCCTTAAACGTAAGCAATCACTCCCCCCTTTCTATAAAAAATAAATTTTCTTAACTTACTGTTTTACATATATTAAAAAAAATAACTTTATAAATATTTTTATTTTTGAAAGTAATTTTTACAAGCGTATTGACGTGCATTTAGGTAAAGCAAGGTCATTCCGATTTTTAAAAACCATAATTGTGCCAGGATTTTTGACTTTAGACATTAATTAAAATATTTATAAATCAAAATAGTTATATTGTTATTTGACAAAATGTTTTTTCAGGAAGAAGGGAAGCGATTGCTTACGTTTGAGGGGGGAAACTCACCCGGTTTATGTCGAACAAAGTGAGACTAAGCGTCATTGATTAGTTCAAAAAAATGGGGTTTCCCCCCTCAATCCGGAATCACCTGAGGTAAAGCAAGGTACTGATAGGTTTTTTAACATATTATTTTATTTAATTTGATAATCTATTCTAATATCAATTGAATTATCTTGAGGTTTTATTTTTAAATCTTCGAGAATATCTTTCTTTTCTAAAAAGTTTTTTGTTATTTTAGCCAAAATACTTGCCATTGATTTGGCATCTTGTTTAACTGTGGCACTCATTTGGCCATTTTCAATTGCCAAAAGTGCTTCTTGTATAGCATCAACCCCTATCACCGGAATAAATTTACCTTTTCCATTATTATATCCATATTTTTTTAGAACATCGATTGCTCCAAGTGCCATGCTATCATTATTGGAAATAATAATTTCAATTTTATCTTGATTTAGTAAAAAGAGATTCTCAAAACTGTCTGCTGCAAGCTTTCTATCCCAATTTGCAACTAAATTTCTGCCAATTTGTTCCATGCTTACGCCTAATTCATTGGCATTTATAAGACTAAACCTTGTTCTGGCAATTGCTTCGGCATTGTCAACATTACCTGTCAGCATAACATATTGGAATTTATCGTCATTATTTAAATCATAAATGCCTAAATCCCAGAGCTTTTTTATAATTTCACCCTGAAGTACCCCCGCTTGATCTTTATTTGTTCCAACAAAATAAATATTTTTCTCTTTTAATATATCCAGATCCGGTTCTCTATTAAAAAATACAATAGGAATATTGGATTTTTGAGAAACTTTTATAATATTAGGAGCTCTAATCGGTTCAACAACATTTACAAGAATAAAATCTACTTTTTTTTGAATTAGTATTTCTAATTGAAGCATTTGATTAGATTGTGAATTATTGGCAGAAAAAATCTCTACATTTGTAAATGTTGGAAAGATTTTTTCTATTTCTTCTTTTAACGTATTCATGAATGGATCATTTTTTAAATCATAAAATAAAACTCCAACATTTGTACTCATTTCTTTTGCGTTGACATTATTAGTGAAAGTCAAAAAAAATAAAGTAGTCATAAAAATTTTAAATATTACATTCATATTAAATTCCTTATTATTGATTTTGTGCCTTTTATAAGACAGCTTTTGACGCACGTGATTCCGGATTGAGGGGGGTTCGGCTAGGCAAGTTTTTCCTTTAAATGTAACTGCTTTCACTTTTTCTTTAAAACATTAAAAACATTAAAATATTTCAGTTTGTTGGAAGTAAATTTCACAAGCGGATTACCGTGTGATTTAATCAACCTTTTAAGGAAGTAAGGAAGTGCTGATTAAATTGTTATAAAATTTATTTTTTGAATTTTAATTCATTTTTTTTAAACAAAATATAACCATTTATTATTAAAAGTTTTGAAAAAAGGGTGGATACTCCATTTCGGTTTTCAAAAGAATAATTATGGTATAATTTTAGATATTAAATAAAATATAAATATAAGTGGCTATCACGTGATTCCGGATTGAGGGAGAAAACCACGTTTTTTTGAAACATTTCACGACGCCTGACGGCTGGGCGAGTTTTTCCCCCTCAAACTCCCCCTTTCCTTAAAAAACATTTTTTCAATAATGATATAACTATTTTGATTTATTTATATTTTGCTAAATTTAAAAAATCAAAAACCATACCAAAATTGTGATTTTTGAAAACTGAAATGGCGTGAGTGGCTATGAGGTTTTTGGGAAAATTTCTTTTCAAAAAGTTTTCCCAAAATAAAATTAATCAATGTTTTCTTAAGAATTAGTTTTCACCATGATATATTTTTTTTGACCAAAAGCTTAAAACTCCGATAAGTTCATTAATATTAATTGGTTTAGTAATATGATCATTCATTCCAAATTTGATACTTTGTTCTTTATCACCACTAAGTGCATTTGCAGTCATGGCAATGATGGGCACATTTTTACCGGTCAAAGTTTCTCTTATTTCGGCTGTAGCAGTATATCCGTTCATTACGGGCATTTGAATGTCCATAAAAATAATGTGAATATCACTGCTTGTTTTCCAAATATTTACAGCTTCCAATCCATTTTGGGCTGTAGTAACATTCATTCCTAATTTTTTAAGAATGGCAGTTGCAATTTCTTTATTGATCATATTATCTTCAACCAATAAAATATTTAATGTTGGAATTTTATTTTGCTCAATATTTGATTTTAATGAATCTTTTTTAGGTACATTATCAACTTGATCATCATTATTCTCAGAAATTTTTAAAGATATGGTAAAGTAAAAAGTGGAACCTTCCCCTAAAACACTTTTTACTCCTATTTTTCCATTCATCAATTCAACCAATGACTTACATATTGATAAACCTAGACCGGTACCTTCAATTTTTCGTGTATAGGCATTATCTACTTGGGCAAAATTTTGGAAAAGTTTATCTTGTGCATCTTTTGGAATACCAATTCCGGAATCTTTAATTTCAAATAAAAGGTTTATATAATCTCCGTCTTCCATTTTTACTTTATCTTTTACAATAATATTTAAATGGACATAACCATTTTCTGTAAATTTAATGGCATTATTACACAAATTTAAACATATTTGGTTAATTCTGATTGGATCAAAGTAAAGTTTTTTAGGAAGATTTTTGTCAAAATTAATTTTAAATTCAAGAGGTTTTTCTTTTAATCTTGAAGCAAAAATATCGGAAAGAGGTGAAATAACTTTTATTAAACTTTCTTCTTCCGTTTTTAATTCAAGTTTATTTGCCTCAATTTTTGACAAATCTAAGATATCGTTAATTATTCCAAGTAGACTATTTGCAGAAAACTCTATGTTTTTTAGGTAGTGGGTTTGCTGTTCTGATAAATTTTTATCCATAAGAGCAATTGAAGCCATTCCGATAATTCCATTCATCGGAGTTCTGATTTCATGACTCATTTTAGCTAAAAATGTACTTTTGGCTTCTGTATTTGCCAATGCATCTTTGGCCGCTTTATCAAGTAATAAAGTCATATCTTCAACATTTTTTGCCAACTCACCAATTTCATCTTGCCTGGTAACATCAATATTTTCAATATATGTGTATTTGCCTGTAATAACTTTTTTACTGAATTTATTTATTTTTAAGATGTCTTTAACAGACGGATAAAGTAATATAAATACAACCAATTGAATTATAATGATAACTATTATATTTTGTATTAAAAATAAATTTTTTATATTATTATTATAACTATCTAGGTAGTCATTTTTTATAAGTCCGAGAACATATATGGAGGTTTGTGGAATATGAGAAAAAGCAACAATATTATTTTTATTTTTGCCTGCATTTAAAATACTACCATCAATATTACTATATATATAATTAAAATCAGTATCTATAAGATTTTCATTGAGTATGGTATTATTAACTGAACAGATAAGTTCTTTTTTATTATCTATTAGAAAAGTCGACATTCCTGTGGGGTGAAGAACATTAGCAAGCGAATTAATAAATAAATAGTCAAGTCTTACAAAAGCAATAAATAGACCTGAATTTAAATTGTTATAAATCCTCAATGAAATTGGCAAAAGCAAAACATCATTAATTTTAGCAGGTTTACCAATGTTTAAAGTATTTTTATTTATTGCGTCTTTAAACCAATCTGTATCCTTTACATTTATTTCATTTTCCCTAATTCTGCTATCACCGGCTAAAATATATCCATCAGAATTAACTAATAATAAGGTATCAAAAATATCATAGGAACTTTTAATATGGTTTAGATAAACTTCAACTTCAAGTCTTTCTTGGGTTGGCTCCCATTTTGGTGGTAAATCTAAATTGTCAGCTAAATATGATAGCTTAGCTCCCAATAAAACCAAGTCACTCGCAAAATATAATTTATTTATTATTCTCTCTCTAAGATCTTGAACAGAAATTTCGAGGGATTCTTTTTTTAAATTAATACTGTTTTTAATAATAGTGGAGTAAGTTATAACTCCAAACACGGTTAAAAGAATTGTTATACAAATAAAAATTATGAATGGATGTTTAATACGTAGACTGTTGTATTTCATATTAATTTCTCATTATTGTTTGCTTATTTTCTTGAGATGGGGAAACTTCTATTTTTCAGTTGTTTGGTTTGGGAAATGGAAGAATGTTTATTGAATCAATTCATAATGCCTGTATGTTGAGTGGGATTTTCATTTAAGTATAAGTAATCATTTTAATTTTCCTTAAAAGTTTATAAGTGTCCAACATATTATTTTGACGTATTAATATGTTAATTAATCTCCAAAACAAAAAGCATGCTATAATATCTTTATATACAGAACCGCAATGACGTGACAATCGTCTGTCTCACTTCTTATTCTTTCTCAAGTATAAAATAATTCCATAATATTTTCAAGTAACAATGACGTGTGTAAAAAAAAATATATTTTTTTAAAAAAAAAGCTTGACGTTTGTTATAAAAATCCGTATACCTCTTTTTACACGATGTTGAGATGTTTTCAACAACAAAAATTTTATAAAAAAATCTAAAAAAAAAGATAAAAAAATCTAAAAAAAAAGATTGACAACTTTTATAAAAACATGTAGAAACATTTTACACGAACAAGACGTCCCCATCGTCTAGCCGGCCCAGGACAGCGGCCTTTCACGCCGTCAACAGGGGTTCAAATCCCCTTGGGGACGCCAATTATTTCAACTGGTTATAGTACCATTTTTGTTGTCGAAGTAGTTGGGTTACACACTTCAGGTTACAAAAATTATTTATCCCTCAAAACTGATCCTTTTGAGGGATATTTTGTTTTAACAAATTACCCATTATTTGAATTTTGCCTTTAGTTTTTTGTATGAAATATTATTTCAAATTTTTAAATCAGCTTATTTTTTTAAGTTGATTTTTTTTATTAAGCATAAAAACTGTTTTTGCAGTTAAGCGTTGTAATTAAGCTTAGTTTTCGGCAGAAATATTTAAAGTTAATAAATTTCCTGCTATTTGCCCGACATCACTGTCACCAAGTGCTTCCACTATATCATTTTGGTCAGAATACAGTCCTGCACTTTTTATATATCTGTCAGTCGTGCTTGTTCTATAGTGCCCCATCAAAATTTGGGCTGCATTTAAACCTGACTGTACAAATGTTATTGCTGCACTGGTATGGCGAATTGCATGGAAGCCAAACTCTTTTACTCCGGCTTTTTTGCAAAGATTTTCCATAAAGTGCATGCGTTGTGTAAAGGGCAGACCCATTTTACTGTTACAATGGGTTTGCATAAAAACATTTTCAACCGGACAAGGCCTGTTTTCTTTCCACCACTTTAAGGCTTTTACCAATTCAGGGTGCATTTGAAGCCAACGCACTCTTTCTTTTCCGCCAGCCTTATTGTCCGTAAGGCGAATTTTAGTTTCTGCAAAATTTATATCTTGCCATGTTAGTTTAAAAATTTCTCCACGTCTTGCCCCTGTAAAATAGAGCGTCAGTAAAAAAATCAAATCTTGACCTGTTGCATGTTGTAAAACTTTAATTAAATCTTCCACCGGTGGCACATATCTATCTTGCCTTTTTACATGAAAAGGTCGTATTGCTAAAAATGGTGAAAATAATTTTGGAAAATCATCAACAAAATTTATTCCCCATGTCCAAGCCGCCAAAAGATTTTTGCGATATTTATTTGCAACATTACTACCCTTTTCATCATTGATTTTCGACAAAAAAGTATATGCTTTTGCGGTTGTGATTTGTTCAAGGGATTTGATTGATTCATTTCCGCAAAAAGTATAAAAATTTTGCAAAACAGTTTGTTTTTCAACAAAAGTCTTGTGGCTCATAGTTCGTTTTACATGATCTAGGTATTTATCTCCCCACAAGGTAAGCTTTTCTAAGTCCGAAAGGGTCACAGCTCCCTGTAGAGCAAGAGCTTTCTGCTTCTCCTCCCATTCCTTGGCAGCTCTCCATTCCGGTCCGTGCTTCTTCCCTGGAGGAAAGTATTTGCAAGTAACTTGCTTCCCGTCTATTACTACCCTTGCCAACCATCGGTTTCCTTTGTCCGCTCTCAAACTTGGCATTTTTGAAATACTCCATAACTGTACCCCAGTTGAAACGCCAGCGGTTCCCAAAGCGTCTGCCTCCTAAGTCGTAGGCTACCCTTTTAACTGTACGTGGGTCAAGTCCTAATTTTTTGGAAACTTGTCTTAATGATAAAAAATCATCACTATTGGGATCTTTTTTGAGTACATCTTGTTTAAATGCATTATTCTTTTTCCATTTTTTTTGACTTTGAGCTAAAACTTTTTTTATATTCTTACGATTTTCTTTTTGCATAATGTTTCCTCGTAAGTTCTTTTATTGTTGAACAATTATTACTAACTTTCATTCTTTCCTTATGCCTTAATAGAGTATTTCTGGTTATTTTACATTCCATCATTATTTCTTTGTCTGTGTAACCTTTGATAATTAAAAGAAAAGTTCTTTTCCAAACAGGTGTTAATTTAAGATGTGAAAAAGAATTTTCATCTGAAGGATTGAGCTTATACAACATTTCATCTGTATTACGAGAGTTAGTATTTTGTCTTGCCATTTTAATATGATAAATTACAGTATCTTTTGAAATATCTAGATCTTTTGCAATATCACATAACTAACACCCCTTTTAATAACAATTCAACAACTGCCCTTTGTCTTTTTGTTAATTTTTGCATACCCATCTCCTTTGATTTAAATTACAAAAAGGCTTTCATACAAACAAATATCAAAGGAAACAGTCCTTGGGGAGTGGTCTTTTTAATAGGTTTTTGTATTTTTTTTTGAAAAATTTCTAACAAGCTGATTTTGTATAAAAAATTATTTTAAATCATGTAAATTCAAAATAATTATATATATAAAAATAGGATATACGATAAAATTCTTGACAATAATCCAAAAAATAAGATAAAAAAGACTTGTAACTAAAAATATTACAAGCCTTTTTTATCTTAGATGTTTTTTTATAAATTAATATATCATTATTTAAAAATTTCTAATTTTTCAACCAAATATTGATAAGCCTTAAAGAAAATTCCAATATCAATATTAGCTTTTTGGCCAACAGCACAAATAATGGCCAGTGCATTCATAACACTTGGGTTTTGTTCTTCATTTTCTACTTTCTGAATATTTCTAATGGCATAACCACTTATACTGGCAACTTCTTTTTGTGTCACCTTATAATATTTTCTTATTTCCTTATATAAAAGTCCAAAAATATTTTTTGCTGTTAATGGTTCAATAATCAATATATTATCAATAATTAAATCAAAATCTTTATCATTTGATGCTAAAATATAGTCATTCTGAATCAAATTTTGTGAACTTGCTAAATCTTTAAAGAATACTGATAGGTCAAGATTTAAAGCTAAAACCAAACGGAAAGCAACCATAACACTTGGCTGTGCAATACCTTTTTCAATATGAAGTAAATGACTAGAAAAAGTTTCACTTTTCATACTTAATCTAGCTGATGAAATATTTTTTTCTTTTCTAACCTTATATAAAGCAATGCCAAAAGGGCAAATTTTATTTTCTTCTAATTTTTTCATAGCTTAAATTATGAAATAATAATAAGTTTAATACTAGACGTTATTAATTACCTATTTATTTATCGTCTTAGTTTTGTTTTATTTATTAAGGTAATAATTATGAGGATGTTACAAGTATTTTTTATTTTTTTATTAATTCCAAGCCTAGGTTTTTCAAAAAATTTAAAAATTGATACTTTTCGAGAAGCAAAAAACATTCTTGAAGAAATAATATATTCATCAGACGAAGAACGTATCACCTTGTATTGCCAAGCAAAGTTTGATGAAAATAAAAATGTAATACTTCCTGATGGGTTTATAGCAAATAAATATTTAAATCGGATTGGAAAAATAGAATGGGAACACGTTGTGCCGGTGGAAAACTTTGGACGTACTTTTCCCGAATGGCGTGACGGTCACCCTTTATGTGTTGATAAAAGAGGAAATCCTTTTAAAGGAAGAAGATGTGCTGAATTGGTAAATGAAGAATTTAGAATAATGGCGTCAGATTTACATAACCTCTACCCTGCCATTGGTGCTGTAAATGCAAGCAGAAGCAATTATAATTTTGCTATGCTTCCCCATGCAAAATCAGACTTCGGAACATGCGAAATGAAAATTGATAATCGAAAGGTCGAACCACCTGAACATGCAAGAGGAAAAATCGCCAGAGCTTACCTTTACATGGAAAATACCTACCCACGATATAAAATGAGTAAACAGCAAAGACAGCTAATGAAAGTTTGGGATAGAATGTATCCTGTGACGGAATGGGAGCAGGTAAGAAATGTAAAAATTAGTAGAATTCATCGATATATATTGAAATAATAAAAAACAAAAAAATTTATTTTAAATACAACTATTTTATGTTGATGTTGTGTTTGTTTTTTGTTAATATAAAGGATAATAATAAATTATCGTTAGTTGACGAGGAAAAAAAGTTGATGAAAATTGAAGATTTTTACAAAGTTATCTGTAAGCAAGATAAATTAGATAAAAATTATGCTATTATTTTTGTTTATAATGACCCTGACTTACTACAAGATGCAATACATAAACTTGAATGTATAACACCTCTTGAACGTAATCTCATTATCAAGTCTTTTCGCCATGTTGCTAACTTCGTTTATGAGATAAATTCAGAAGATGGGTTTATGAATGTTGCTGAGAGCATGAAATCAAAACATAAACATATTTTAGTTTATAATATGAGCCAAAATCTTCACGGAGCAGGACGTAGAAGTCTTGTTCCTTTACTGTGTCAATATCACAAATTTATAAATATTGGGGCTGAATTTTTAGATGCTGTACTTGGGCGGTGTAAATCAATTATGTATAGATTACTAGAAGATAACCCTCATATCGTGTTTCCTAAAACGTTGCATATAGGTCCGAGAGTAGCGTTATCTTCTCAGTTATTAGATATATTTCATCACAAAATCATTCTAAAACCTGATAATGAGTCTGCGAGCATCGGAGTTGAAATAATATCGCTTGAAAATATTGATGCTTGCATCGAAAGAATCGCCCAATATAGGAAACAATATCCGCTGTTTTGCATTCAAGAATTTATAGAAGGTCAAGAGCTTGAAGTAACTCTAATGTATGATGGAATAAATTATTATACCCCTGGAGTATGTGAGCTAATCAGTTCACATGAGTTTCTAACCTATGATGTTATTGCACTAGAAAACTACTCTTTTGGATTTTACACAGGAAGACAACAAGAGGATCTTATTAGAATGGCTATTGAAGTTGCAAAGGAATTAAATTTCCAGAATATATGTAGAGTGGATTTTAGGCTCAAAGAAAACCAACCTTATATCATCGATATTGGGGTAAATCCTACGTTATCAGAGTTCAGTAGTTCAAACTTTATGTTTAGGCATATACTACAACAAGACGCAACATCAATATATAAGTTTCTTGTCTATAATGCGTTGCTGAAAAATCAACTATTCAAACCAGTGCTCGATTATTCCAAGTAGTATAATACGGGTGTATACCACATTTGTGTTTATGTGACGTTCATTAAGGTATTTTATAAATTCTCTTTCTAGCTTTTGTATGTTCCATCTATTTCCAAAATTATTCTCTAAAAATTCAACACGATAGCTAAAAAAATCTTTATACCCACTAAGGAGAAATGGAATTACAATCTGAGCTTTAGTCTTTATAAAATCATCTTTACGGTTTTGCATATAATAATGAACAAGTAGATTTTGTAAGGCATAAAAACAGTGATAACTATCAGAAGTCATAAGGATTTCTGTTGCAAGTTTTTTGATTTCATCTCCATTTGCAGGCTTTGCTATTATTTGTGTTGCCAAATAATTATTTTTGACTATTGTTTGGTCACTTGTATTACCTCTTATATTTATCAAGCTTTTAAGTTCTTTCCCATACTGCTCAACTTTTTTGTACGCTTCACTATAAATATCACATACTATGAGATTATTTAGTATGGTTGTTTTTAGGAAATTTTTAGTTGGTACATTGTCTAGTAGCTTCTTTTGAGTTCTTATTAGCTCTAGAGCCTCTTTATTTCGTGAACATATCATTAAGCTTGTGCTATAATTAATACTTGCCAAAAGATTTTCATAAGGATAATTTTTACTTAACAAAAAGGCTTTTTCTGTGAACTTAAAAGCTTCTAAAGGATAGCCATGATATATAGCATTGCCTAAACGATAAAATTTAATCTTTTCGATTGACAAGTCTTGTCTTTCAAATAGTTTTTGTAACTCATAACTCACCTTTTGCAATACATTATCAGAAAAATCTTCGATACAAGTACAAAATGATATGTAGTCTTTAAGATATTTAGAATATCTAACTTTTGGCTCAGAAAACGCTTTCAAGTCAATCAAATATCTATCATATTTTTCCTTAACTTGTTTCAGTTCTTCTTGATTACTTTCAATTTCGTAAAAAACTTTTGCAACATAGCTTAGACATACTAGCTTAATTTCAGTATCAAGGTGAGTTTCCTCGATATGATAAATGATACTTTTACAATTATACATAATATCAACGTCATTATAGTTTTTATTGATATAAGCATTGTCAAGAGCATATACTAGTTCACCTAGTGGTTCACCTACTAATTCACTAACAATTTGTTCGCTTTCATTTTTCAACATATTTCTTTTTGAATGATAAAAAGCAAGAATATGTTTAGATAAAATAACATTTTTAGGCTGAGAACATATTTTTGAGGCAAAAGCAATATCTGTGTAATTACTGTAATACCGACTATTTAGATATGAATAAATTTCATCCTTTATCTTAATATCTTGAGTGGATTGAAACATTTTACGAAAATATTCTTGAACAAATGTAAAAGTTTCTTCACGATTTGCACTTATCGACTTTATTACATTAGAAGTGATTGCTGCGTTAGCAAAGCTTATAGGAGTTATTATTTTATTATCTACACATTTTTGTATGTCTTCCAAACTAAATTTTTGAAAAAGTAAACTGCAATTAGTCAAATATTGAATAATTTTTTCCTCAGTTAGTAATGTAGATTCTTTAAGAGATAGAATATTTTTTTCAATAAGTTTCTCTGCAATGCATTGATTCGCACTGTCCTTCTTGTTATACACTCTTATTATCTCTGAAAGATATTCTATACCTATTGCATTAACGATAGTAACTATCTCATCAATATGTGATAATTCACAAGCATTATTATGTTCTAAAAGCTCTTTTACATCTAAACATAGCTTACTTGAACTAGGAAAAACATTGATATTTTTTTGAGAAAATTGAACAATTATTGATGTATTTATTATATATTTCCTATTTATTAATTCTATAATAAATGCAGCATATTCAATATCTTCTTCACTTAGTTCCCCTAAATCTATATGTATTATATTCTTTATTTTTTTATATTTCTTGTATTGTTTACTTTTTATCGGAATTTTTTTGGCTAGGACATCAATGTCAGATTGCTTCAAAGATTTTGAAACATCGTGCACAAGAAAAAACACCGAAAATGCACTACCAATATTACTATAAGGGATAAGCCCTAATAAGGTCTTAAAAATTTTGGAAAATATACTTTCTTGCGTTTCAACTTTTGAGCTTTGCTCATTTGTCTGTTTAAAATTTGATAACTCATAAAAACTATACTGCTTTCTTAGTAAATGTATGTGTGTATTCAAAATTTTACGAAATGCTGGTGAATATTCAATAAGATGTATGCGTATACTTGAACTATCTAAGTTAAGAAAAAAGTTGTTAATTTGATTTCTTACAATGTCTAACATTTATTTTTCCTCGTCAACTAACGATAATTTATTATTATCCTTTATTGATATAATGAATATCTGTCTTATAATTAGTATATTAATTTATAAGGAGATTTAAAATATGTTTTTAAAGCAAGAGATTGACGATTATTTAAATTTTTGTATTCAGCAAAAACGTTTAGACCACAAAACTGTGAAGGCTTATAAAATAGACTTGCTCCAATACGAGAATTATACAACTAATACAAATAGCTCATTAAGAAAAGAAACCTTAGAGGCATTTATAAGAGGCTTGCATACTAAGTATGCTGAAAAAACTGTTAAAAGGAAAATAGCATCTCTAAAGGCTTTTTCAAGGCATCTTGTCGACTACAAAGAATACGAAATTAACTTATTCTATAAAATTAATACAAAGTTTAGAGAATCAAAAAAACTACCTAAAACTATTGAACTCTATAAGATTAAAGCACTTTTAAATGCTGTATACACAAATAAACAGTCAAATACTGTTGGTGAAAAAAACATACAACTTCGTGATATTGCAATAATTGAGTTATTACTTGGAACCGGAATGCGAGTTTCTGAACTTTGTTGTTTAAAGCATTTTAGCGTAGATTTAATTGCCGGCATTTTAAAAATAGATGGTAAGGGAGCAAAAGAGCGGGTCTTAGCAATTAGTAATAAAAATCTGATAGCTGCATTGAAAAATTATATTAATTCTTTTACTGAAAAATATAAAAGTGATTTTTTCTTTGTAAATAGACTTGGCAAAAAACTTTCTGAACAGTCTGTACGGATTATTATTAAAAAATACACAAAGTTAGCTGGGATTTCCGAAAATATTACGCCTCACATGTTTAGGCATTCATTTGCAACACTCTTATTGGAACAAGATGTTGACATTCGTTATATTCAGCGAATGCTTGGGCATAGTTCAATTAGTGTTACTGAAATTTATACATATGTTTCAAGCTCCAAACAGAGAGAGATTTTACTTCGTAAAAACCCAAGAAATCTAATTAACATTTAAAGGTAAACGTAAAGACTGAATAGCAGGTAATTAGTATTTAAAACAATACAAACTAATCTGCCAATTTCATACTGATACAGTTGAATTTTCTTAACTTTATCAGTATGAAAAATTACTTTTATTTAAATTCTGTAAAATCTAAATTAAACACAAAATCAACCCACAAACCAAAAACAATAATGCCAAGCCTGCGTTTGTGACCCATTTTTTATCAGAATTTAGAGCATATTTAATATAATTTACTGAAAAATATAAACAAAGTAGGCCTGATATACTTGTAAAAAACAGTTTTATAATTTGAATTAAATTAAGTTCAAATTTTGCCAAAAAAAATCCTATTAAAATCAAAAGCAGTGCAAAAATAATCTCAAGTAATCCTTTAAAAATTCTATTTTCATGCTTTTTTGTATTAATGATTAATTCCTCATCATTATAATTTTCATGCAAAGATTTTGCCAAAAAAATTTCATCAATTTTCCTTGGAATATCCTCGCAAAGTCTTGCATAATACTCCATTATAATTATCATATCCCACAGGGCATCATTTTCATGAATTTCAAAAATATCTTTAATTTGTCTAAGGCGTTGGACTTCCTTTTTATCAAGTTTTCTGCCTAAAATCTGTTCATATTTTTGAATTTTTATTTCATTCATTTCACACCATTACACAATTTTTAATTTATCAAAGTTTTCATTACAAGTATTTGCCCAGCGTGTCAGCTCTGCCCTATCCCCGATTTTAAATTTTTTAATTCCCTCAAAAATTGGAATCCTTGAAGAATATAATTGATCGGCAACACGGTCGGCAAGTTCAGGAAAATCTAAAATTACCCCCTCTTTATCCTCAATTAATCCCTTTGTTTTGCTTTCAAGAAACAATGTGAATTTATCTCTAATGCCATAATAATTATTCAAAAAAACATGAATTTTTGTGTCATCAAAATATTGCATAAAATTCCTTAAAAGTTCCACAGAATCCCTTTGGCGATTGATAATCCAAAAGGCAATAAAATCCCTTTCCAGTTCTTTTAACGTGTTCTTTAAAGTCAGGCTATATTTCTCAATTCCTTCCATACTTCGTGCCGCCGAATTGATAATTATAAAATGCTCATCGTGCTCATCGGCAAGGTTCACTAAGTTAATCCAGCCCTCGGAATTATCCAAATTTAATTCCTTGGCAATGAAGTTTTCGTCCTCAAAGGGGGCGTGTGTCTTGTAAACATCAGGATTGGAAGTGTCCGTTTCTATGATTAAAATTGGTATCTTTTTGGCATAAAAATAATTGATTAATGCAAAGGCAAGCTTGCTTTTCCCTACCCCACCTTTGCTTCCTCCTATGTAAAATATTGGCTTCATAAAATCCTCCTAAAGTTCATCATCTGATGTATCCGGTTTAATAAACGATTCAAAATTAATCCTCTTTTTATCCTTAATTTGTTCCGATTTATTCGGCAAATCTTCCTCTATTAATCCCTGCTCTTTCATTAAATTTTCCTCAATTGATTCCTGATTTTTTGATAAATAATCCTCTTTTTTTCTAAGATAACGCTTAAAAGTTGCAAATTTTATGCATAATCCATTCTTGGTTAATAACTCATAAATTTCCTCAAGCGTATAACCTTTGTGCAAAGCTAAGTTAATTTCATGCGATAAATTTTCGATAAATTCCCTCATATTTTTCATATTTTCTTTCGGGGGTAATCCCATTAATTCCTTTTT
>CAYJGE010000046.1:0-20099 GCA_964369835.1 uncultured Mailhella sp. | reverse complement strand
TTTATAACATAATTGCTTGAGATTTAAAAGCTTTTTTTATGCTTTTTTAAAAAAAATTAGCCGAACAGTAGTGATGGGCATCGCTTATAAGCATAGGGCTTAGCAATAAGCCTGCTGTTAAGGTTAATGTGCCAAAAGTGTTTAAGATTTTACATTTATTTAATACTGCCTTATACCGCCTAATGAGATTGCCTATGGCGTTTCTGCTTTGTATTTCGTATCCTTCCAATAAAATTTGTGAATAAATAAAGTAATGAAGAAAGAATTTCTACTTTAAAGAATTAAACTTGTCAATTAAGAAATTTTTACCACAAAACAAATTACGCAAATGTGATATTTATCAACACGTCATTCTAATTCTTACATTAGGGCATTTTTGGAAAAAAATTGTCCTGAAATGCCCTAAACACTTCATTGGAGCATGGCGACATTGAAGTGCAAAAAGCAAGAATAGAAGTGGCTTTGCCACTTCGTTAAATGATTGCTTTTTGAAAGTTATATGGGTTAGAGCAGTTTCAATCTTTATTGAAACTGCTCTAAAAGATATTTTATCAAAATTGCTTGGTGAAAACTTCTTATTTTTGCCATTTTTTCAAAAAAAGTTTGAAAAATCATTGGGGTTTGCAAAGGGAGTCACTCCCTTTGCCGGGGGGGCAAAGCCCCCAAATTGGATTGACGTGATGGGGTTTATTGGGTAGAAGAACTTTTTCTTGCAATATTAAATTATGAGTGTTATTTTTTTCATCTTGGTTTTACACACTTTTTTCGTTTAGAATTTAAATTTCACTCGGCTTATATATTCAGGAGATTTTTATGCAGACAAGAAATGCCTTATCAAATTTATCAAAGCGGTATAGAGCGGTATTAAAAAAATGTACTTTATTAAACACTTTTGGAATGTTAGCCATAGCTACTTTATCTCTCGCTCCGGTGAATATTGCTTTTGCTAAAACCATTAACAACACAGACACTTCTTTTTTATATCTGGATACGGACTCTGAACTGATAAATAATGCAAACTTATCAGGTGGTGCTTTTTCAATTAACGGGATAGATTTTACTTCCGGTGTTTTTGCTGAGAATCTTACATCAAGTTCTACATTTCTTGTAACAAACAATGGAAAAATTAGTATGACAAACCCTCTTGGTGAATTTGCGGCAGGTATGTATTCCGCAATAAATAATGGGAAAGTTGAACTCATAAATTCTGCAGACGGTGACATAGAAATTGAAGGAATGGATTCAGTCTACGGGTTAAGAGCGTATTCCGGTTCTGCCGGTATTGCGCTTACAAATGATGGTGACATGACTCTTTCAGGTATCAATACTGTTGGCGGGCTTTACGCTCAAAGCGATGCCTTAACAGATATAATTCTTGAAAATAATAAAACAATTAATATTCTCCAAGGCACTAATGTTTTTGGAATGTATGCTGAATCTTCCACAGGTAGTTACTCGGCAAACACCGGCACTGCAAACACTCTGACAAACAGAGGAACTATAAGCATTATAAATTCTCTTGCACCAACCGGAATGGTGGCTTATTCAAGACTTGGAGAAAATTTTCTCGTTAATGAAGGAGGAATTTCTATACAGGCGGAAAATGGTAGTGCCATTGCTATGAACGCTGAAAGTGAACAAAATTCAAATAGTTTACAAAACAATGGAACTATAGATGTTGTTAATAATTTAAAAACAGCTTATGGTATAAGATCTATAACTTATATCGGAAATAATAACGTAACAAATTCAGGAACGATCTCCCTTTATTCAGTTAATGAAAAAACCTATGGAATATATGCTATAGTGTATGATGAGGGTGACAATATACTTTCTAACAGTGGCGTAATTGATGCTACCAGTGAAAATCAAAGTGCTTACGGAATCTTACTTGAATCATATCTCGATGTGGAGGGAAGTAGGGTTTCTAACTCAGGCTTTATTAATGTTGAAACGCAAAGTTCTGCACACCGTGCGGCGGAAGTGTACGGACTTTCTTCTTACATTGTTGATGATTGGACATTAACTCTGCGCTCATGGACTGACAGAGATACTGTTTTTGGCAGTTCTGTAGGAAAAATTGTATCTTTTGATAATTCCATTATCACGCTTCGTCCCGGCACACAAGAACAAGGTTTTACTTGGGGTGATGAATATAGCTTGGCAAATGCTATTTCTATCAATGATAGCATGCAATCTTCAATCACCGGTACAATAAGTGAAATAAAAACAGAAGTTCCATTTCTTGGTTTTACGCAATCAGGCACAGCTGATGCGCCCATTGTTTCACTCTATCTTATAGAAAATAATTTACCGCAGAATCAAATAAATGCGCAAAATATTCAAAATGCTATCACCTCAATGCAATCAATAAGCACTGAATTAAGTGCATTATTGATTTCTTATTACACCGATACACTTATTGCAAGCAATGACTTGACCGGTATTAATGCCGGTTCTGTTGAAGAAACGAACACATGGAAACTTTTTGCTTCGCCTTATGGACAATTTACCAATAATGATACATATGGCTTTAATTCTAATAATTATGGAATTACCGCCGGTGGAAGCTATAATTTCAGCGAACAATTTATGGCAGGCTTCCATCTCAATTTCAGTTACGCAAACTCAGATACCACTTTTCTCGAAAACGATTTATTCTCCTTTGCTATCGGTGCGCAAGCAAGTTATTTTTTCAATAATAATTTGTACATAAGAGGAAACGCAACCTATGCTTTCGGTTCAAATGATATAAAATATCACGCTATAGGTTCAGCAAAAGACGATTACAATTCCAATTCATTCTTTGCTGGCGTACATACTGGTTATATATTTGAAATTAATGAAAATAATATCATTATTCCTGAAATCGGTCTGTCTTATCTTTATACAAGCACAGATGCTTATAATCTGCACTTTTTAGCTCCATATGAAGCATATAATATGAATATCCACGAAAGCTCATATTCTGCTCTATATGCCGATATAAGCCTCAAATGGGAAGGTAATTATGCTGTCGGAACAGGTGCATTATCTCCAAGTATTGGTATTGGACTTCGTCAGAACTTGACGGGTTCTGGTATTGACTCAAGCGTTGATATGTTTGGTTCGCGTTTTGAAACAACCGCAAATTCAGACTCCACCACCTTCCTCGCAAATGCAGGGCTTGAATATTCAAGCGGAAACTTTACTTTCAGCGTGGACTATAGTGGTGGATTCGGTAGCGAACAGCAAAGCCATACAGGTAGTTTACAAGTGATTTACCATTTCTAAAATGGTTTGATGACATTGTCTCAAATATAAAATAACTTATCTTTACGCAAGAAAATTTGATTTACTTTCGTTAACTGACAATCATAATGCCTTGATATATCAAGAAAAAACTAATTTCAAGTAACAATTGCGAGGAGAGTTGGGACAACTCGACGTGGCAATCTCCCCGATATGGGCTGTCCCCTTTACGGCTGTCCCTGTTAAAAACAATTTTAAGTCCCCGATTCAGCGAGGAGATTGCCACGTCCTCAGCCCTACGGGCTTCGTCCTCGCTATGACATCATTTTTATTTTTTTGTCATTAATCGACGGTTTAACTCTTTGATATAAAATGAAAAAACCACAAGGCTGTCGCAGAAGTTTCAAAATGCAAAATCTTATTTGACAAATTTAATATATTAACTCACAATATTCTCTTTGTGTGAAATCATTTCAAAAAATATACTAAGGACTATATATGCAAACAAAGAACGCTATAGGAAATCTCATCAACCTTTATAGGGCAGTTTTAACTAAATGCAACATACTAAATAATATTAGCATGTTAATGCTGTCTTGTGGGCTTTTGCTAACGCCCATACTTATTCACGATGCTCATGGTGCAAGTTTGATTATAAGCATAGGTCAGAATGGCGGTGACGGCGGTGACGGCGGTGAAGATGGTCTCGGCGGTGCCGGTGGTGAAGGTGGTCTCGGCGGTGGTGCTGTTAATGTTGGAAGTAGTGCCGGTCAGCAAGGAGAGACTGGGGCTGCTGGTGCAAACGGTAATGACGGCAGTGACGGCGGTTACGGCGGTGACGGTGGTGGCGGAGGTGACGGTGGTACTAACATTACAGTAAGCAACGTACAAGAATACAATAGCACTTATGGCGGAGGGGCTATAAGTCTCGGAGGTGCTGGCGGTGCTGGCGGTGATGGCGGTGCTGGTGCTACCGCCGGTGGTGCCGGTAACGGTGGTGACGGTGGTGATGGTGGCAGCATAAAAGCTTACTCAAATACTTTTCAGATTGATAGTCATACATTCAGCGGAAACGCTTATGGTAGTGTTGCTATCAGCCAAGGCGGGACTGGCGGTAATGGCGGGACCGGCGGTGATGGCAGTGCTCAAGGAGGAACTGGTGGTGATGGTGGTGATGGTGGTGATGGTAACACTGTCACGGCTAATAATAATACAACATATATCATAAACGGCACTGTTACTAATGCCCACGGTGGCATAGCTATCAGCCAAGGTGGGACTGGTGGAACTGGCGGTAATGGTGGCACCAAAATTGGCGACACTACCCAAAATACCGGCGGTAATGGCGGTAATGGCGGTGCTAGTAACACAGCTACAGCTAACTCTAACAAAGTAAATATCACAAGCGCTACTGATACTGCCTACGGTGGCATAGCTATCAGCCAAGGCGGTGCCGGCGGTAATACTGAAGGAATTGGCGGTAATGGCGGTGCTAGTAACACAGCTACAGCTAACTATAACACAGTAAATATCACAAGCGGAACTACTATTACTAATGCCTACGGTGGCATAGCTATCAGCCAAGGCGGGATTGGCGGTGATAGTCTTACTGGTGGTGATAACGGAGTTAGCGGTGCTAATAACACAGCAAGCGCGTTCCACAATAATATTAATATAGATGGCGGCACAGTGTTAAACAATATTGTTGGTGGCTTAGTGCTTGGTGATAATAGGAGCCGTGCAGAAAATAATACTGTTACCTTGTCTAATGCACCTACTTTAGGCAACTCAACAGAGATTTGGGGTGGTGCTATCATAAATAGTCATTCACTAAATGCTAGTAATATTAATGATATAACATTTACTGTAACTCCAAATTTTGCCCCAAATCCCAACACATTTAATGACAACACTTTAAATGTATATCGTTATATAGGCACAGAGCAGATTAAATCCATAGGTAACTTTGCACGCTATAATTTCATCTTGCCTGCAAATACAGCGGCAAACAGCACAATCTTGACTGTTACGAACCTTTATTTGGGCAGTGGTTCGGATGGCACCGCCACAGATAATGCAATCATTGGCAATGTGAGCATTGAAACTGGTCACAATTTAAAAAACAATGACTTTATTATTCTTATAGATGCAGACGACATAGACGGTAGTATTAAGAATGGCAGGGAAGAAATAGTTAAAAGTGACACATCAACTTTCACCGAACAAGCATGGACTATCACGCAAGACACGACAGAGCACAATATCATAGCAACATTTATTGAGCAGGGTTTGACACCTGAGTCAGATTCATCTCAAAGCCTTGCCGGAGGTGTGGTAAGTGTGCATTCAAGTACAAGTTCTGCTGTGTTATTTAGTGCTGCAAATACGGTCGCCACAATTGCAATTCCTACAGCCCAAACTGAAACGCAAGGAGTTATAACTCAAGTGACAGCTACTTCTCTAAGTGGCGGTTCAAACAGTGGTTCAGATTCTTATATACAAAGTGCTTGGGCACCATTTGCTGTTCTTCATGGTGGTTATAACTCCTTTGATAGTGGTGTTGAAACCGATGTAACTTCTATTTCCTTTGTTGGCGGACTTGCTAATACCAGCTATTATGATAGCAGTGAGCTTCTTCTTGGACTTTTTGTAGAAACAGGTACAGGTTCTTATAATAGTAGCACAAGTACAATAGATTCTAATGGCAATATAAATTATCTCGGTGGTGGATTGTTCGCACGTTATGAATTATACACTGCAAATGGCTTGCCATATATTGAAGCCTCGGCACGCTTGGGAACTATCAATACCGATTTCAAAACAAACGATATTATTGACGTAACTACAGGGCGTGGGGTGAATTATGAAACAGATTCCATGTATTATGGTATGCACATAGGCGCAGGCTATATTTGGAATATCAATGAACAGTGGGCTTTGGATATGTCCGCAAAATATTTTTGGACACATCAAGAAAGTATAGACAAAGAAATTGCAGGTGATAATTTCAATTTTGATTCCATCAATTCGCATGTCTTACGTGTTGGCGCAACTGCAAATTATGAAATGCTTGAAAATGAAACGTATACTTTCAGCCCTTATTTTGGGCTTCATTACGAACATGAATTTGACAGCGAAGCAAAAGCAAGTGTTGAAAATATCTCAATTCCAAATTCCGCAAGCCTTGAGGGCGGAACGGGTGTTCTTTCGCTTGGTGCAAAGCTTGCACATATCAATGGTTTTAGCTTGAACGGTAAAATTGAAGGAAGCCTTGGCGAACGTGATGGGGTATTGGGTATGTTTGAAGTGAAGTATACATTCTAAAAATAAATTTGCGTTTTTACAAGCCCTCGATGAATAAAGTCGGGGGTTTTTGCATTTAGAGCAGTTTCAATAGAAATTGAGAACTCTACCCTATAGAACTTTCAAAAAGCAATCATTTAACGAAGTGGCAAAGCTACTTCTATTCTTGCTTTTTGCACTTCAATGTCGCTATGCTCCAATGAAGTATTTAGGGCATTTTAGGACAATTATTTTCCAAAAATGCCCTAATATTTCATGAAAATTATTGCTAAAATTGCTTGTTACTTTTCATTTCCCTTTATGGCAGTATCTTTTTGTGGTTAACTGAATAATACTTGACGGAAAAATAATTACCTTACAAGCATTACGGCAAACCACCGCTTTAAACTACCAAATTTCACTTGAAATTATTATAATACTTATAGCAAAGCAATAGGAAGATAAACAATACAAGATATGGCAAATAAGGATACAGATAAAAATAAATGGTCATATCTTTTTTAGGAATAACAAAAGCGCTCAAGCTTGCATCTTCAAACAAATCTGTTTCACTGAGAATTCGTCCATAATTGTCAACTATTGCGTTAATCCCTGTATTGGAAGCACGCACGAGGAAGCGATTATATTCCACAGAGCGCATTAAGCCTAAAAATAAATGTTGTTTACTAAAACCTGTCGTTCCATACCAAGCTTCATTACTGGAATTAATAAAAATTTCAGCGCCTTTTTCCATATCCTTTTGAGCCAAATAAGGAAAGATAACTTCAAAACATACGAGTGTGGAAAACCTGATATCACCGTATTTGCCTGCAAAAACAAGGCTTCTGTTTGGATCTCCTGATGAAAAGTCAGACGATCCTTGCATATAGCCTCCAAATATGGTGCTGAGTATGGGGATATTCGGAATATATTCACCATAAGGAACCAAATGCCTTTTGTCATAATAGCTGATTTGCTTATTTGGTTGCAGAAAATATATCCTGCTATAAATATCGAATATTTCACGAAAATTCTTTCCATTAGGATTTTTTACTTCTTTGCCTACAGCACCAAGCAAAGCATTTTTTTTCTTGAAAAATTCATCCACAAGTTTAGATAATTTCAAATCATGGTAATAATAGAAAGGTAGGGCTGTTTCAGGTAGTAAATAAATATGTGGATATGCATTAAATTTTTCTCCAAGCTCTTTTTTAATAAAGGTCTCGCCTTCAGAGCTTATTCGCAAATATTTTTGTATTGATGATACTTGATACTCTGTATTCCATTTAATACTTTGAGAAATATTACCTTGTATGGTGGTAAACAAAAGTAAGTTTTGTTGATAAAATTCTTGTTGTGAGTCACTTTTTTGAGCTATAAAATTAGGCAATAAAAGAATGTGCTTTGACTCTCCCACCAACTTGGGGTCGTTATGGTACTTGAGGGAATTTTTTTCATTGTTTCTGTTATTGTATTTTTCTAAGATTTTAAAAGGCTTTGTTGTATCAAGTCCGTATAAAAAATTATTTTTCTCAAATGAATTTTCCATGCGCACATGCCCAAACAAATATATCCCCCCAAGAAAAACCATGCCCAACAAAAGACAAGTTTTTGCTCTTTTGTCAGAGGTATGTGGGGAAAGAAAAGCCGCTATCCCCTCGGCTAAAAGTGCGGCAATGCCGGCATACAGCCCTGAAAGTCCAATGGCACCCACAATGCTTGCCAATTGGATAAACTCCACATAAGAAGCCATTGCAGAAGATGCAACCAGCCATGGGTATCCGGTGAAAAGAAAAGTTCTTACAAGCTCTAGGAGATAAAAAACAATGGCCGCTGCAAAAGCTCGCCAAAAAGGTGAAAAAATCATAAATTTATTCATGATACAAGCAAAAAAAACTGCCCAAATCCCTACATATAAGCCTATACCAATTACATTAAATAAAGCTCCGTACCAAGCAAGCCCTCCATACATAATTGCATTGTAATAGAAATAATACATAGCTATACTGCTTCCACCCACAGAACATATAAAGGCATGCCAAAATACTCTTTTACTGTATTTGGCTATGAGATATAAAGACATGAGGTGCACCAATATGAAAAAACCCACATGAAGATAAGGGTTTGGAAAAGCAATAAATAGTGATATCATTCCCACAATGGTGTATAATAGAGGCATGAGTGATTCCTTTAAATAGCCTTTCAAAATTGATTTTTTAACGGCTACCCATAAAAGTTTTGCAAAAAAAAGAGCTTCGCATTTTCGTAATTGGTACAGTAGATTGCAACATATTTCAATGTGTTTTTTTAAACAATTTTAACAGACTGTTAAGTGGCAATCTCCCCGTTAAAGACTGTCCCCATTATGAGATGTCTTTAAGTTCCCGATTGCACGCCAAGATTGCCACACTCGCTACGCTCGTTCGCAATGACAGCCAATATTTTTATTATCTTTAGAATCAACATACCTCGCAAATTGGAATGACGTACCTATTGTTTTTTTTTATTTTTCTTGACAAATACCCACGAATTTAATATATCTTTTTACGGAGGATATTTTTATGAAAAAGATTTTACAATTGTTCATTCTATGTTTTATGTTACTAGCTACTTACAACAATTGCTTGGCAAAGGCAGGTGATGGTGGTGAGAGTAGTTCTACTTCACAAACATTATACTCAAATTGCACTACAAGTGGTTATGCGACAGCACCCGGTGTGACAGATGATGACTATAGTTTTGATGAAGGATATGTTTTTTACTATCAGTTTGAAAATAGTGATATTCTTTATGAGATAGAAAACTTTGATACGAGTGACGAGACTGACAATGATGGCACTTTTGTTCTTAATGATGTAACTTATACTGTAACTAATATGAGAGCTTGTAGTGATTTTTTGATCTAAAAACACCCATAAAAATAGCATAGTATCATGACAACTTATCAAAAACTCAAGTTTTTTAATGAAAAAAACTTGAGTTTTTTTGAATTTTAGGATATGAAATAAAACTCAGTGATGCCAAAAATTATTGATTTTGACTTGAAGTTTTCTAAAATTTTAAATTTTTTGAATTAAGTAACGTTTCCTTATGAATATAAAATATATCTGTTTTTTTTCTATTTTTCTTTTTTTAATAAGTGCTTGCTCCAAAGCACCTCATTTGCCCACCCAAAGAGCAGATATTTTTTTAAAAAAACTTGAAAAAGGTGATTCTGTCAGCCATACACCTGACCCAAGAGCCTTTAGTGACGGTAAAATAAGCAGTATTGAAGACTCTTTCCATGTTACGCCTCAAAGCCTATTAAAATATATTAAAGAAAATAAACTCCCTTCCGAGGATATATTTTCCTTAGAAAAACTGGAATTGAGTAAAAGCCGTGAATTATGGGGTTTCTTGCCAAGGCTTTATGCAAATATGTCTGTAAATTATCCTCTTTACGGCTATGAATTGCAATATTATCAAGACAATAGCTTGTGGAGCAATGTGTATACATATTTGAGCATTACTTGGAATTCCAATATTTTTTCAAAATTTACAAATATGAAGAGGACAGACGCTGAAATTCAACTTTTGAACATGCAAAACAAAATTGCAAAAGAGCAAATACTCAGTCAAGCTTTGAGCCTATATTTTGCCATTACAGAAAAACAACAGGGAATCAAATTATTGCAAAAAGAACTTGCATTGCAAGAGCGAGAATATGCGTTTTTACAAGAAAATATCCATGGCACACACACAAAGCATGAATTGAAAGACAGTGAAATAAAAAAACAAAACCTTGAAATAAGTCTCACACAGCAAAATTATGAATTGGAAAAACAAAAAAGAGATTTTGCTGAACTTTTGGAAACGAATAATCAATTAAAATTTCCTCAAAAAACAGACACAATCACCATGAACCATAAAGATTTATCCATGTGGAAAGCAGAGGCCGAAAAAAAAAGCTCTACCGTAATTCTTGCCAGACAGGCCGCAAAATCCCTGCTTGATGTGGAAAAATATATAAAGTATGAGCGTTTTACAAATTTTAATTTTTATGTATCCTTGCCTCAAGTGGACATTTTTGATAATGATTCCACAAGAAATTCATCTGTCAATGTGGGCGTGCGTTGGTCTGTTCCTATTTTTGATGCCGGTGAAACTCATCATAAATATGCAGAAATCAATATTCAAAAAAGAAGTTTGGCTCATAAAACCAATAAGGAATTAAAAAGATTAGACAACTCCATTGAAGAACAGTATTTCAAAGTCGATTATCTTAAAAAGCTTATACGTCAGCATGAAGATTTGTTGATAAAATTGCAAGAAAATCATACATTTCTTGAACAAGAGGCTGAAAAAGGCGAAGTGGAGCTTTTGAGTGTGTTGAAGTCAGAAATTGATGTACTCAGAAAAAAAACGGAAATTGAAAAATATAATAATCAACTGCAGTTTGCGTATTTATCACTGCAAGTTTTGGCAGGTGAAATTGACCTATGATGCAAAAACTATTCATTTTCTGTATACTGCTTATGAATGTCTCGACGGTTTTGGCAAATACATTGGCAGACACAGCAGACACATTGGTTTTGGATAATATTACATATCAAAAGCAAACAGTGGAAAGTAGAGAATTACAAAGAACTTTACTTTTCTTTGGCAATGCTGATTATGCCAAGAAATATAAAATTTTTCTGGAAGAAGCCGGAAAATTGAAAGAACATTTTTTGGTTGTGGGAAAATTTTATGAAAAAGATGAAACCATGCTTGTTTTGGAAAATGATGATATTCAATTATCACTGCTTCAAAATGAAGCAGACCTCTTAAAAGCACAACAAAAAATGTCCTCTTTGCAAAGTGGCGTTCGCCATGGCAACATTTCCAAACAGGAATTAAACCAACTGACCAATGATATAAAAATATTACAATTCAAAAAAGAACTTGCACAAAAAAAATACAATTTTTTAACTGTAAAAGCTCCCTATTCAGGAACTGTATTACAAGTTTCTCCGCAAATCTATATTTCAGAAAATCAAAACATTACTTCCTTTAGTGCCGAGCAATTCATTGTAGAAATGGTTACAGATGATACCATTGTAATCAATGCCACTGTAAGCCTCTCTTTGCATGATATGAATGACAAAAATATCAAGGCATCTATCAAAGACAGAGGAGAATTATTTTTGGCAAAAATAATTTCCATTAAGCAAATATCAGAAGAGAAAGAGGATATTAAGGCAATATTAACTGTTGCTTTGCCAAAAATGGAAAGATTTGAAAATATAAGGCCGGAAATGCGCGTTCCCATTCAACTGGAATTATCTTCTCACTCTGCCGAACTGACTGTGCCTCGCGGATTTATACATTATGAAACGGATTTACACTATTGTCTGGTTTTAAGAGATAATAAAATCAGTAAAGTATATGTATTGACAGGAAAATATGACAAAACACATATAGAAGTTTTTGGCGATTTAAAACCTACTGATATTGTGGTTAAGGCGGAGGAAAATTGATGTTACAGCTTTTGGGCATTGGAAAATGTTTTCCGCCAAATATTTGGGCTTTGCAAGACATAAATTTTTCTGTAAAAAAAGGGGAAGCCCTTGCCGTACTTGGGGCTTCAGGTTCCGGCAAAACAACTCTTTTTGATATAATAGGCACATTAAGCAAGCCCACTCAAGGTGAATATCTCATCGATGGTGTCAATATGGCATCGTTAAATGAAAAAAAAATTTCCTTGCTTCGCAGATTTACCATTGGGTATGTTTTTCAAGCATTTAACCTTATTCATGATTGGACTGTGCATAAAAACTTATTGTTGGCGCTCAAATATCATCCTCATATAAAACAACAGGACATTGAAAATAAACTTGACGAAATTGGATTAGCCCATAAACTCCACGCAAAAATCAATACTTTGTCAGGCGGTGAACAGCAACGTGTTGCCATTGTAAGAACTATTTTACGCGACCCTCAACTCATTTTAGCCGATGAACCAACGGGAAACCTTGATAATAAAAATGCAGAAATTGTCATGAATATGCTTTTTTCACTGAATAAATTAGGAAAAACCATCATTATGATTACCCATAACCAAGACATTGCCAAAAGCTTTTCACGCACAATCCATTTAATCAATGGGCATATAGTAAGCCAACATATATGATTAGTTTACGTTCCATTCGTAATATAGCAACGCTTTTTACTGTGATTTTATCCGTCACATGCTTGGTTGCGACATTTAACTATTCTTCAACGGTAAGGACGCATATTTTGGGAGAATTAGACGAATTGACGCCTGAAATAATATATGTCCAGTATTGGGATAATTTAATGCCTCTTTCCATGGTGGCAGACGACATTCAAGAGCTGAAAAACTATTTTGGTAAAGACTTGATGATTGCCCCAATGCTTATACGGTCAGATTCCACAAAAGATTTGAATGGAAAGACATTGTCATTGACTTATGTGCAAACAACTTCTGCTCTTTTTAACATACTTGGAGTTTCCGTAACACCTGAATTTAATACTTATTTATGGGAACAAGAAGAAACGCCAAAATGTTTAATTGCCAAGGCCATAGTGCCAAAATTGTTTGCAAGTTCTTCTCCTTTGGGCGCATCCATTTTTTTGCTTGATGAATATCAGCTTATTCAAGGTATTTTTGAATGTAATGACAAATTACTCGGTATCCAGTGGAATAAAACAATACTAAGTCATTTTAATTTGGTGGGAGAAAGCGGAGCAAAGGATAGCGTGCGTTTGATCATTCGCCTGCCTGACATTTCCACCAAGATTGAAACAATCACTCAAGTTCTTATGCGTACAAAAAATAAAAAAAATTTTCACATACAACACTTTAACAACATGATAGAGAGAAAAAATAATATCGTAACCACTGTGGAATTTTTAACGGAAACAATTTCTTTTATTATTTTGCTCATGTCAACCATTGGCTGTATGAATATCTTTTTTATCAGCGTCAATGAAAGAATACGAGAAATTGGCTTGCGCCGTGCCCTTGGCTTTAGAACCTATGAGATTGTCGCCATGGTTATGCGTGACTGCTATTTCTTCATGGGCGTTGGCACCCTACTTGGACTTTTGGGCGGCTGGCTCTTTACCCAATATTTATTTAATGCCATACTGGCCACTTTGCCTGACTATACAAATTGGCAATTTAGCATACATAGCTCTGCCATCATTAAAACATTGGTCTTTTTATTCATAAGCTCAAGTTTTTCAGGAATATTTCCGGCCATAAGAGCCTCTCGCATTGAACCCTCTAAGGCACTTAGAGAATAACTCATGAAAGTGCGTTTGTTATTGCTTCAAGTTAAGCATATCTTCATAAATATTTGACAAATAGAATACTTATAATATATTGAATTATAAAAATAAACGTTATTTTTTTATTTATGAAGTATTCCTTTTCGCTTAGTCGAACTTTTTATTTTTTATAAATTATTTTAGCTTTGATATTTTAATTTACCTCATTCTAAAACGAGTACCTTCTTTATCCACAAGCATATTACCATCTTGGGTATATTTATTAGAATTATCAAAAGCGTTTTCTATAGGGACATTTTCTATTGGTGGGGGATTATTTTGAATTGGTATTGAAACCTTTTGGTTGCCCACTTTTACCACAAGTTCTTCTTTTTCGATATGCTGGACTGTTTGAATTTCAAGTGGATTATGGATATTATCTATCTTTGGTTTTGCTAAATTTTGCCCTTGATTTGATTTATATTCTTCAATTGTAATTGGTTGCCATGTGGAAATGTATTCTGAATTATCTTTCATTTTTTGAAGTTCTAAAATTACATTGGCATGATTATCCCTTGCCAAGATTAGTTCATCTTTTAAGTCAAATTCCTTATCGTAGGCGGTTTTGGCGTTAGTAAGTTCTGTTTGTTCCTTTTGATTTTGGTTAATTTCATTATTATATTTTTCAGTTATTCCCTTTTCCAAAAAGTTATCAATTCTTTGAAAAAGTCCTGTTAATGAAAACTTTTCATCAAGTGTATAATTCAAATTTTGTGGAAAATATTTTGTTTTACCCTCAAGGGTTAAATAAAAACCTTCAGTGCTTAAAATTGGTGATGCTTTTAGATTAATATTAAAACCTCTGTATTTACCCACATGACTTTCAGGAATTTTTCTTTTAATCACTGTATCTTGCACACAATTTGAAACAATGTCTTGCATTTGTTTGGCATGATCCTTTGTATATGTTTTGCCATCTCGATAAAGTTCAATTACAATTTTATCTTTGCCGTTTTCCTTTATCAGTCTTGTGTTTTTATTTCTTAATTCCATATTATTTTTGAAATTTTCTTCTATTTCTTCCAGTCTTTTGGGTGCGTTCTCGAGATATTTAATTCTGCTTGCCAGTCTATGTTTTGAACGGCTAAATTCTGATGACAAGGCTTCCAAATTCTTCAATTCATTTGAAAGATTTACTTCCATTAAAATCAATGGATTGCCTGAAGCGGCTGCTTTCATTTCGGCGGCTGTGGCCGCTTCTGAACGGACATCATCAATTTGTCTTTGCAATAAATCACCTTTCCTAAATTGCTCTATTGCATTTGCTTTATATTCCACACACTGCCACATACGGGCGTCGTATGTTTGCTTTGTGGCATAGTAGTAAATTCCTACTTTAAAATTATCAGGGTCATTTTCATATAGTTGATTTCCTTGACGAATTATTCTTCCATTTCGTTGAGCCAAATCACTTGGTCTCCAAGGACAATCCAAGTGATGGGCGGCCACAAGTTTGTCCTGAACATTGGTTCCACTGCCCATTTTAGCCGTTGAACCAAGTAAAACTCTGACATCTCCATTTTTTACTTCGCCAAACAGTTTTGATTTTCTTTGGTCTGTATTTGCATCATGAATAAAGGCTATTTCATGGCTTGGAATGCCCTTTTCAATCAGTTTATTCTTCAAATCATTGTAAACAGAAAAGTTATTATTGCCTTGAAATGCCAAAACCTCGTCCATATCAATTTCTTTGGCTTGGCTGTCGTCATTTTCAGCAAATTCATCATCAACAAAGTTGACCGTTTTTTCTTCGTTGCTGACATCTGATTTTTTTGGTGTTGACAAGTCGCAAAATACAAGCTGAGTTCCTTTGTCTTCCATGCTTTCTTGCCAAATCTGATGTATTTTATCGGCACAAGCATTAACCTTTGTGCCTGCAAAATCAGGTGCTGTTGGGTCGATTAGCCTGTAATCAAGCCCTGCTTTTCGGGCATCATTGGTTATTTTTAATGGATTATCAATCCTTGGGTCGGAGGGTAAATTCTCCATTCGGTCAATTATTTTATTCATATAATGGGCTTGGCTTTCAGAACGCTCCGCAATATGGCTGATTGGTTTTTCTTCAAGTAATGGTGGAGTGTTTGGGCGTAAACCCATGGCAATACGTTGTTTATCAATATCTTCTTGTGTCACAACATCGGCAAAAGTTCGATACATGGATAAAAGTTCAGGCACATTGTCAAATTTTGCAAAACGGCTTTTTAACTTGTAATTCACGCCTGTTGCGTCTAACTCCCAGTCACTGCTGACTTTTGCAAATGTCGAAGCCCAAGAGTCAAAAAACTCAAGCCCCTTTTTACTTAGTTCATCAAATTGCAAATACCTTTGCAAGGTATAAACCTCTGAAATACTGTTACTTATGGGTGTTCCTGTAAGAAAATAAACTCCCTTACCCTCATTTTCTCTTTGCAAATATCGACATTTAATAAATAAATCAAGTGCCTTGGCAGATCCTGTCACATTACCCAGCCCCGAAACATTCATGGTTGTGGTAAAGTTGAGATTTTTAAATTCATGGGCTTCATCAACGATTAATGCATCTACTCCCAAATCTGAAAAATCCACCGACCTGTCTTTATTCCCTGCCCCTGCAATCAAATTATTATATCTTTCCTGAATTTTTTCTTTTTGTTTTTCAAGTTGCTTGACTGTTGACCTATTGCCACCATCTTCCTTAAGGCTTTCAAGGGCACTCATGGTTGCATGTATTTGTTCCTCAAGGATTTCTTTTTCCACCTGTTTTGGCATGTCAATTTTTTTGAAAGATGAATGGGCAACAATCACAGCGTCCCAGTCATTGGTTGCCACACGGCTAAAAAATCTTTCTCTGTTCTGCTTTAAAAAATCTTCCTTTGTGGCCACTAAAATATTTGCGTCAGGGTATAATTTAAAAAATTCATCTCGCCACTGATAAACAAGGTGGTTTGGCACAACAATCATGGGCTTTTGAAAAAATCCCATTCGTTTTGATTCTTTTACCATGGCTGTTGCCGCTAAAGTTTTACCAGCTCCGACCACATGGTCAAAAAGAGCTGTTCCTTCTTGCATGGCACGCCAAACAGCGTCTTTTTGATGTGGACGTAAGGAAACTTCATCGGAAGCCCCCACAAGCTCCAAATGGCTTCCATCATATTTTGGAACAACATGAGTATTAAATTTATCATTATAGGAACGAGCCAGCCTTTCTCTTCTTTCATCATCTTTCCAAATCCAGTCTGTAAAGGCTTGTTCTATGGCCTTGGCTTTTCGCATAGCCACGGCAGTTGCTTCCTGATCTATTTCCTTAATCGGCTTATTGTTTATATCTCGCCCGATTTCTCGTTCAACCTTAATGGCTTTATTGGTTAAAATACTTTGGATTAGCTGATCGGCAGGATAATCCTTTGTTCCCCAAAGTTCTGTATTGATTGCATGGTCATAAATTGAGATTTTAGCATCCCATTTTCCAAGCAAAGGAATATAATCAAGTTTTGTGCTGTATCTGCTAAGTGAGCCAAGTTCTTCATCTATAAAGTCCAAAATATCCCTTGGCGGAACCCATGACGAACCAAGGCGAACGCCAATGTCAATGGCTTCAATATCAAGTGGAATTACTTCGGTTAATGCATTAATGTTTGACTGATAAATTTCAGGATTATTATTTGCATATCTTTCTGCAATACTTAGTTTTTCTTTTACATTGCCCGTAAGATATTTATCTTTAATTTCCCATTCTTGGGACAAAGGATTTAAAAAAACAAGTTTTTCATTTTGTAGTTCTTGCTGAACTTCATCGCTTGTTTTTTTGACAAGTGAAGAAATACGCTCAAAGTCAACAGTTCCCTTTTCGCTTAAACAAATGGCAAGTGCGTCCTTGGTTGTGTCGGCATGACTTGCAACCTCAATGGGTTTTAAAATGCGTTTATGGAAAATATCTGATTTTGTGGCTGAGGGTGCTTTTTCTTGTCTGCCTATTTTTTCAGCTTGCTCTTTGGTTATACCCCTATCATAATTTTTTTCAAGAGATTGAATTAAAGAACTTTCAGGGTCATATTTAAAAAGACCTTTATTGGTTAGCGAATTTAAAAAGCCGTATTTGTCTTGAAATTTATTATATTGAAAATTTAACAAAGACCTTTTTTCTTCTATCGCCTTGTCATCATTGCTTGTTTTTTCCAAATTAATCAAAGAACGCAAAGTATCTCTAAGGTCAATCATACTGATAATTCTTTGATATTCTTTATTGTTTTTTATTTTTTCCTCAAATAATATTTCTTCGCCGTATTCGTCCTTTTTTTTGCTATAAATCTTTGAATTATATTTACAAAGTGATTCCATTTTAAGATTTTTAAAATACTCGCTTTGAATAAAATCTTGAGCTTTATTGTCAACAATTTCAATATGTTCACTTTCGGTAAAGCTAAAAATATTTGGGGGCAAGGCTTTTATTGCTTGTGATATTTGATTTTTTAAATCTTCGTTCTTAAATGCAATACATTTTAGTTCATCGGTAAATTGTCCCCTAACAAATTGCATTTCTCCCAAGATTTGTTCGGGATAATCAGCAAAATAGCGATTAATCGTTCCAAATTTATAATCATCTGTTTGTTGATCATAAAAACTGACTTCTGAAAGTTTTTCCCAAGATGTATTTCCCTTAATAATTCCTTGTTCTTTTTCAAGCTGTGTTTTCTTTTGAAAAAATACAATGTCCGTTGTGACATCGGTTAAAGCATTTTCGCTAAAAGCATTGGAGGGCAAACGAATTGCCCCCAAAAAATGAGAATTATCAGCAATATAACTTCTATGTCCCAAGGTTTGAGTGTCCATAAAATAACGGCTGACCACAAAAGCCCCAATACCGCCTTCCTTGATTAAATCAAGTGATTTGGCAATGAAATAATTGTGAATTGAAAATATGCTAAGTTGCGGAAAATTTTTATCAAAAAGTTTTTGCTGTCCAAAGGGTGGATTGCCAATGGTTAAATCAAAAAGACCTTTTGCATATTCTGTATCTTGAAAACCGGTGTTTTTATGTTGCTCCCTTGGGTATAAAAGATTTGCAATTTCAGAGGTTAAACTATCTTGCTCAATGGCAAAGAATTTTGCATTAAATTCCTTTGGCTTTAAACCTATAAAATGCCCTATTCCTGCTGAGGGTTCTAAAATTTTTAAGGGACTTTGGGTTTTATCAACTCCCAAATGTTTAATTCCCTCATAAATTCCATTGATTACAGTTTCAGATGTAAAATGAGCATCTTGAGTTGAACGCCTTGCTTTAATATAGTCAGAATCAGAAATAAGTGATTTTAGCTCATCATACTCCTTTGCCCAAGTGGCATTATTTTCATCAAAAACTTGAGGAAGCCCTCCCCAACCAACATATTTTACAAGGATTTTTTGTTCTTCCAAACTTGCATTTCTGTTTTCTTCCTTTATTTTGTATAAAGTTTTAATGGCATTGATATTGTCATGATATTTGGCTTTTGCTCCGCCCTTGCCAAGATTGTCATTTTCAGTGATTTCATAATTTACAGCTCTGTATTTATCCCCATTATCTCCAATATTTCCTGCTGACTGTAACCTTGGCTCATTAGATCGTCTCCCTGTTCCGAATAAATTGCCCTGTGTTCCAAGCTCTCTTGACTGCTCACTCGTTCCAATAGGACTATTATGTCCTTCTCGTACAGAATTATCAATTTCTCTGGGCTGTTCATTGCCCATCTTGCCAATATCGAGCAATGAGATGAATTTAGATGCTGTTTGATCATTGCTATTGCTGAACTTGGCAGATACTGATGAATTATTTGCAGATCGCCCATATTGTTGTCTATTGCCATATAAAATTTCCTCCAATAAATTGTTTTCTCTAATATTTTCTTTGTGAATTTCTTTTTGTGTATCTTGCATTTTTGCAACATAATCAAAAAGACTTAATTGCCCGGGGATATTATGTTTACTTACTCTTGGCATTTTGATTTCCTTTATTATAGTAGAGACCTCTGCACAATATTTTTAATAAAAATCTGTTTTTAGAAATAAATTTTCATTTTAGATAAATTTATGTGCAGAGGTAAAAGGCACGCCCAAAAGATTTTTTATGGCAATCGTTTAACGACAAAAGTGTGCCTAAGAAATTCTTGCTGTGTCTACTTTTGCCAAAAAATTCTTTTGGCGGTCGTGTTTACGATGTAAACACTCCATGAAACCTTTGCACAATTCATTGTGCAAAGGTTTCTAGTAAGGGTTCATTATTCAATCCATTTGTAATAATTTGAATAATTTGATTTTTG
>CAYJGE010000045.1:0-20277 GCA_964369835.1 uncultured Mailhella sp. | reverse complement strand
AACCTGCGACTCTCTGCTTAAAAGGCAGGTACTCTACCGACTGAGTTAACACCCCCCGACCAACGAAGATAGTAATTACGCTAAGTGCCAAACTTAGTCAAGCAATTTTTTATGAAATTAAATTTTATTTTGCAATATATTGGATTAAAAAAATATATATATTTGAAATAATACATTTAATTTTTTAAGAAAATTTAAGAAAATTATAATAATTAATGCTTCAATAATTTTTCTAAACTTTTTATAAATTTTGCCGATAAGAAAAATAACAATATTTATAAATTAAATGAATGTAATTTTTAAAATAGTCATTGGAGTATTTATGAAAAAAATAATCATATATGCCTTGTCTGCCTTATTGATAAACTTTTCGGCAGATTTTGCCTTTGCAAAAAAAGACCCTTGGGAATGTTATAACAATGGAAGTATTGTCGACAGTAGCCGTGAGGGGAGAATTCATACTCCCAATGGTAATTATTCCACCTATGGCTCTGAGGGTGTGCCGACTGAACTGACCATTCCCGATGTTAATGGTAAACATTTATTGCGTATTCCCATTGAAACGCAATTATCCCCTTCTCCTGCCTATTTAGATGCCCATGAAATTCGTTTAAAAGTTAGGGAAATGGCTTCCCAATTGCTTGAAACATGGAATCCTGCTGCGTTAAATAATAAAATTGCTTACATTACAACATTTACTCCTCAACATGATTTGAGAATGCCAACTCCTTTTGGGCAATATCTGCGCGAAGCATTTATGTATGAATTTAATAACAGAGGCTTTCCTGTCAGAGATTTTTCAGGTAGAAGTCTGATAATCAATCAAGATGGTTTTGCTTATGGAATTAGTGATAATGACTATAAGATTTCTGTAAAAAATAATAATGCCGTGCTTGTGACAGGTTCTTTCTATGCCGATCATTCATTTTTATTTATGAATGTCAGAATGATTAGAGGTTCAGATGGCATGTTGCTCAGAACTGCTCAAACAGTTTTCACATTAAATCCTACACTTAGTCGTATGACAGGCAGAAATTACAAACCAAGACCTGTTCTTTCAGCCGGTGAATTACCAATTGTGAAAAGAAAATAAATTACCTTTAGCTTAAAAATGGAAATTTTATGAAAAAATTATTAATAATTTGTATTTTTCTTTTAGGAGCATGTTCTAAAAATGTAATGGTCAAAGAAAATAGCCAAACTTTAGAAAATTGGCGTGTTGCTTTGGAAATGCGTAATGCTCAGCGCTATGAATTGGCCTATCAATATTATTCTCTTGCGCTCTCTTCTGCTTCCACTCAAAATGCCATCATTCAACTGAAAAAAGAAATGGAAGATACTCAAAGAGCTATTAAATCCATGCGTTAATCAGATTTAAATTTAAAAAAGGAAATTGTCATGAAAAAAATAATATTAACCATATTTTTAACTTTGATTTTACCTATTATGGGCGTAAATTCAGATGAAGCCTATGGGTATTTTTGGTCAAAGAAAAAGCATGACCCTGTCACAGGCAAGGGATATGTGCCAAAGGCTGCCAATGCTGCCGTCAGAGAGCTTGACAGACAACTTTTAATGCTTGGGGCTGCCAGAGACGAACTTCGTATTGCTTTTACAGTGGCCGCCAATGTGGATAATTTGACTAAAACCAATGGGCTTGCCAGACAAATGAGCGAAGAGGTGGCAAGAGGATTAAAACAACTTGGTTATCGTGTTATCGAAATTCGTAAAGGTTCAGAGGTTGTAATGATCCCCGAGGTTGGCGAACTTCTTCTTACTCGTGACAGAGATAAATTAACCAAGAAAAGTGTTGCGTCAGAACTAATCATGGCAGGAACCTATACCATAAGCGGAAAAGGAATTAGATTTAATATCAGATTAATTCATACCAATAGCACTGAAGTTATAGCCATGGCAACCACAACAGTTCCTTTATATCCTGAAATAAAACCACTGCTGATTGAAAATGAACCCTATAGACCTCTTGGCCCTACAGTCGGAACAAGGCTTTCATATTAAATAATAAAATTATAAATTAATTTTTACAAAAGAATTAACTATAAAATCTCAGATATTTTGATGAATACAAGATATCTGAGATTTTATGTATTTCAATATTGTTGGTTCATATTTCTAAATAAACCTTTTTTAGTGATAATTATTGAGTTATAATAACGTATTGTTATTAAAAGTTTTGTGTGGGAAAGAGGGGGAGAACTTCAAAAGTTCCTTCTCTCGAAAAAATAATTCAGAAAAACAGCACTTGCGTAACTGTTCAAAAAAGTTCTCCCACAAGAAAATAAACCAGTGCTTTCTTGGCTTAAAATTACCCTTTTGCTATTACCAACACTTTGATATTTTTAGCATTTGCAGATTTTAGGCAATTTGTAGCTTCTTTTATGGTGGAATTAGTCGTTGCAACGTCGTCAAGCAGAATGATATTTTCAGCATCTATTTGGTTTGAAATAAACACATTTTTTATATTTTTTAGTCTGTTTTTGGCATTTAAAGCGCTTTGAGGAGGTTTATATTTTATTCTGGTCAGTGTTGTGATATCAAGCTTTATAGATGGTATTTTAAATGCCAGCTTGTTTTGAATTTGAGAAATTTCAATCATAAAATATTTTGCCAGTTCAAAACATTGATTATACCCTCTTTCCAACAGGCGTTTACGGTGAATTGGAATTGGAATTAAAACATATTCTTTGTATTCATGGAAATTTGGTTCGAGACTTTCGCGAAAAATCCAAAAATAAGCCAATAAAGAACCTAAAAATTTTAGAGCTACATTACTGCTGTTGAATTTTGCCCTGATGATTAGTTCTTTTAACATATTTTCATAGGAATTAACAAAATAAAAACTGTACCATGGGGGATATTCCTTGGAACAATTTCCGCAAATGCTTGTATTTAAATAGGCTGAACTGAAATTAATCCCACATAAAGAGCAAAAATTTTCTGTTTTAATTTTAAAATTATTTGCACAAGTTGGGCAAAGGTTGGAATTGATAAAAAGTGCAAACAAGTTTTTAAGTTGTTCAAAATAATCTAAGTCATAATATAAATTGGCTTTTTTTGCAACTAGTTCATCTAAATCATTTGATAATAAAGGTTTATTTATTTGATGAGGATAAAATGGACCATTGCAATAAATACAGTATTTTTCAGAAGCTATAAGTGATAACTGCTTTTTAAAGTTCGTGATTGATTTTAATAAATTCATTTATTTTATGGTATAGCTGAAGATTATGGTGAATATTATTTTTTAAATCATTTTTTTTATCAAGTCCAAACAGGTTTAAAAAACTAAAATTTTCAAAACCCATGGATTTTAAAAAATATTTAAAACTAAGTTCTGCACCTTCAAAGAGTTTTTCACCCTTTTCTCTGGCAGCCAGTAAAATTATTTTACATATTTTATTTTTGGGTGTGGGATTTGCATTGTAATAGATTTGAGATCTGTCAATTAATGCTTTTAGATTGGCAGGTAAATGATAAAAATAAATGGGGCTGATAAAAAAAATTTGTTCAAATTCCAAAATTGTTTTTAAAATTTTATCAGCCTCATCATTTTCATTTTTTATGGAAATGGAGCATTTATGATGACTATCACAGTATCCACAGGCAGTACAGGGCTTTATTTCAGTTTCAGGCAAAAGCTTTATGATTTTTGAGTTAAATTTAATACTGATTAGATTGCTTAGATAATCACAATTCCCATTTAAACGTGGACTGGCACATATGATACATGTTTTCATGCCTTATTCATTCTCGATTTATATTCTGACAAATGAATTATATTTTATTTCTTCTTGAACTGTGGTTTCAAGCCCATGCCCACAATAGACTGTTGTTTCAGCAGGCAAAGTATAAATATTTTCCTTAATACTTTTTTCCAAAGTTTTAAAATCACCGGCATACAAGTCTGTTCTGCCAATTGAGCGATAAAATAAAACATCACCTGTAAACACTACTTTTTCTTCAGGAATATAGTATACTAAGGATCCAGGAGAATGTCCCGGACAGAAAAAAATCTGACAATTAATTGAACCAAATTGATGAGTACCCGGCTCAATGGCTTGCACATCAAAATCTGAAACTTTTGGTAAGCCAAATCTGGAAGCGGATTTTAATAATTGCTCAGAGGCTTCAATGTCTTCTTTTCCGGCGTATACGGGTAGTTTAAAGTATTCTTGCATTTTAGCACAGCCATAAGCATGATCAAAATGCATATGAGTTAATAAAATAGCTTGTAGTTTCAATGAGTTTTTATCTAAAAATTCAATTACTTCTTCAAGTTCAACAGCAGGATCTATGATAATGGCATCTTTATCATTATAATAAAGATGGCTATTGGCATCTAATGGTCCTGAGGGTTCGGTGTATACGGGCATAATTACTCCTTTCTTGATATCTTTGCATAATTACTTTTTTATGAAAAGTCATCGCAAGTTTCAAAAATTTTTATTTTTCAAAGTTTAATTCTTAGAGGTAAAAGGTATACAAAACAATTATTTAACATAAAAAAGCGATTTTTGTCATTCTTGATTTGTGGTCAAATTTACCTTGGAAATTCTTGATAAAATCTTACACAATACATTATGCAGAGCTTTCATCTTAATAAAGGATTAAAATAAATCAGCCCTTTTTTACAGTGTATTCAATTCCTAAATTGGTAAGTTCTTCCAAAACTTTTTCTTTTAATCTTGGTACATTTTTAGCGACAATGGGGCTTAGTTCTGTATCTAGTGTGGTATAATCAAGAGGCTCAATGCCAAAGACTACACATTGCGGTCTGTTTCCTGTTAATTCACAGGCAATCAGAGTATCAACCAAGTCTGTTTGATGCATTGAATCTGTAAAACCACGACTTTTTCTTAAATCATTACCTTCAAGTTTGTATAAGGTGCCGGGTTCATAGCCACCTTTAACAGCATCAACTATAATTACCATTTCATAACTCATTAAAGCATTCATCAGTCCAAAACCAAGAGTGCCTCCATCAAGAAAACTAACATTTTCAGGGAAATTGTATTCACTTGCAAGTTCGAGGACTGTTTTAACTCCAACCGCTTCATCTCTATATAAAATATTTCCGACTCCAAGTACCAGAATGTTCATATTATTCCTTTTTTTTAACAATTAGCTTCTTTGTTTTTTAATAAATCATGAACAGTGTTTACCAATAAAGACATATCAGGTTTATTAATTTGGGCATCTGCACCGACTGCATCCATATCAATCAAACTTTTATTATTATTTAGTGACGAAAATAGAATAACAGGCAATTCTTTCAAGTGATTATCTGCCTTAATGTCTTTGCAGAGGGAGGTTCCGTCTTTTACAGGCATTTCAATGTCTGTAATGACAATTTCCACATAATCAGAAATTGGCCTTTTATCTTCTTCACTTAATATTTTATATTCGTATAATTTGTTTAATGCCTCAAAACCATTGGCTGCTGTGTCCACATCAAATCCGGCTTGAGTTAACATGTTTGCCATGATTTCTCTAATGGAAATGGAATCATCAACCACCAAGACTTTGTATTTTTTAGTGTTATCAACCTTATATTCACTTTCAAACATTAAACCAAGGGAGGGGTTTAGACCTGTCATGATTTTTTCCAAATCCAAAAGATAAATAATTCTTCCTTCAAGTCGGATAATTCCTGAAATTGAGCCATGGGAAAACATGGAAATATGCACACCCGGAGGAGTTACTTCTTCCCAACTAACCCTATGAATACGGTTTAATCCTGATACTTTAAACCCTGAAGTTGTTTTGTTAAATTCAGTAACAATTACCTTATAAGTTGTTTCATCATTGGGGTGCTCTTTATCAAACCAAGTACATAAATCAATTAAAGGAATAATTTGAGAACGTAAATTAAATGCTCCCAAAATTGCCTGATTTTGAATTTCAGGCAAGGGGGTTACTCTTGGTAATTGAATAATTTCTGTAACTTTTGAAACGTTTACACCATAATAACTGCGATAAACAGGTTCTCTTCCATCTTCTTTAATCACTTTTATATGGGCAGGAATTTCATCAAATTCTTCTGTTATGGTTTCATCGAGATAAAACTCTACGATTTGTAGTTCATGAACATTTGTATCCATTAAAATACTATTATATGTCATTATTACTCTCCAAAAATTTTATATTCAGGAAAAAATTTATATTCAGGAAAAATTTTTAGTACACTAAAATGATAACAGTTTTTTTTAAAAAAATCAAATTTAATCGGGTAAATTTAATTGGGCAAATTTAATCAAGCAAATTAATTGGCTTTGCCCATAAATTGTTTTGTATTTATTTTATATTTTTTTATTTTATAATTAATAATTCGATAGCTACTTTTTAAAATAGAACTTGCTTTTAAAATATTTCCGCTTGCTTTGATTAAGGCATCAACAATCAATTCTTTTTCAAAATTTTCTACAGATTCACCAAAGGCGAGTTCATTTTCTTCCAAATCATTCTCGGCACTTTGGATAGCAACAGGCAAGTCACTGGCTCTTATGGTATTATCTTTGCAATGTTTAATTGCATATTCCATACATTTTAATAGTTCGGGGATATTTCCTGCCCAATAATATTTAGATAATAATTGAGCTGCAGGGTATGAAATACGTTTCCCTTTTTTTTCATCATCATTTTCTTCAAGTTGAACCAACATTTGTTCAGCCAAGGGGATAATATCTTCTTTTCTTTCTCTGAGGGGTGGAATTTGCACTGAATATACATTTAATCGTGTAAAAAGTTCAGGATTAAAAGCATTATTCTCCAATAAACTTTCTAAATAAACACTTGTAGACACAATTAATCTGACATCCAAAACAATGGATTTAGTCGCACCAAGTCTAATAATTTCATGTTTTTGTATAAAATATAATAGGGTTTCTTGGGCATCCTTACTTAAATTTTCAATGCCATGTAAAAATATAGTTCCACCTTGGGCTTGTTCCAACAAGCCTTTATGGCTATGAACAGCATTTTCAAAAACACCTTTTTGATATCCAACAAGTTCTGCGTTCATTTTTTCCTGTGGAATTGTGGAACAATGGCAAACAATAAAGGGCATATCTTTTCTTGAGCTTATATTATGAATACGTTTGGCAAGTATTTCTTTCCCAACTCCGGCTTCACCGTAAAGAAGTAAAGGAAATCTGCCTTGGGCATAGTAATTGGTTTGTTCCACAATGTGTTTCATGGCTCTTGAAAATAAAAAAATTGTGTCCAAATTAATTACATCAGAAGCTATTTCATAGCGTTTAATTCTTGAAATCTCATCTTGAACCTGAGCAACGGAACTTGCAATAAAACTTGAAATTATTTCCAATAATAGGCATTGTTCTTCTAATTCTTGCATGTTTTTTGCTGTACTGTCGACATTTAATGTGCCAATAACATCTCTGGCATTCATGGTATTGTAACCAATGGGAGCAAGCACAGGAACAGAAATAAAAGCAAGGTTTTCCATTTCTTCTTTTGTTCTTGAAAATAATAAATTTTTAAAATGTAAGTCTTCACTGATTTTTGGAATAATAAAAGGTTTGCCTGTGGTAAAAACTTGACCTGTTACCCCAACTCCCGGTGAATAGGTTGCCTTATTTGCATCTTGAAAACTATCGGCAGAACGTAGGCAAAGAAGACCTGTTTCAGGCTCAAAAAGAATTAGATGAGCTCGCAAAAAGCCATGTTTTTGTGCTAAATTTTGCAAAAAAACATCAAGATTTCTTTCCAGTGAACGCCTTGGTCCCAAATAGGCAGAAAGCATTTTTATTGTTTTTAGATAATCACCGCAGTTTTGCATAGTAATCCTTTTAATTCACGATTATAATCAAAAATCACAAAAAATTGTATGGAAAAATAATTTTGGGTATTTTCTTGAGGAGGGAAAACCCGCGTGGTTCCGTATTTCAAAAATCATAATTTTGCTTTTTGATTTTATACATTAATCAAAATATAAATAAATTTAAATAATTATATTGATAATTATTTAAATTTATTTATATTTTGTCAAATAGATATGTAACTATTTTGATTTGTTTATATTTTATTTAATGTCTAAAATAAACAATCATGCCATAATTATGATTTTTGAAAACCGAAATGGCGTGGTTTTTTACCCTTAAAATACCCTGTGTTTAAGGAAAAGCTGATTTATTTTTTTGGAAAATTTTTTTTGAATACTCTATAATTTTTATAGCGATTTAATCAGCATTTTCCTAAATTAATTTATTTTTTTTCTCAAATAATCGGCATTGGCACTATCTTTTACACCTTCAGGCAATAAATCATAGGCTTTTTGATAGGCTTCTTTGGCCTTTTCATTCATATTTGCAGAGGCGGCAATATCACCAATACTTGCATAAATTGCAACTTGTTGATCTGTTCCGAATTGAGTGACAATTTCATTGTAAACATCAAGTGCTTTTTGAGCTTGCCCTTGTTTTGCATAGGTATCTGCTAAATCCACCGCAATATTTAACCCAAGCGGGCTGTTATTTTCAATGTTTTTAATTGTAAGGTAAGAATTTTCTGCCTTTGGTAAATCATTCAGTAAAAGGGCTGTTCTTGCAATTTCAAGTTCTATTGCTATTTGTAATTGGCTTGGAGCACTGACTTTAAACTCTTCAAGTTTTGCCAATCTACTGTTATTATCAGAATCGGAATTAACTATTGCCAGTTGAAGTTTTGCGTCTTCCAAAGAGCTTTCTTGTTTCCACTGATAAAATGCAAAACCTGAAATAAGAATTACTAAGCTAACCACAACAAGTGCAATTTTGGGTGCATTATCATTTACAAATGTCCAAAGAGGGGTTGCTTCAGGAGCAATTTCATCCTGCATTTCACGCAAAAGTTGTTCGGCTGAGCCTTGAATATCTGCATTTTCTTCTTCTATTTTATTTAGAAGTTGATTTTTTTTGTTATCATTGCCATTTTTAGAATTTTGAGACATGCTAACTCCTTAACATATTGTTTTTTTTTATTAAATTTGAAAATATTTTTTGTTTATGATTAAAGCTTGTTAAATATATTAAAAAAACTATTTATGAATATGCTGATTTAATAAGTGTTTCCATAAAAAGAGTATTGGATTTAATTAATGCGGTAAAAAAATTAAAAGTATTTATAAAAGTTTAATTTATTATATTTCAGAGCGAGATAATTATATTTGATTTTCAGAAAAATTTCAAGTAAAATAAATAAAAAGAAATTATTGCCAAAATAAAAAAAAAATACTATATTTACCTTTAGGATTGAGGCCTTTGGACAAATGATGTGCCTTCATAATTGCTATTTTGAGAGTTCCGAATAATAATTTCGCTAATAAAATTTTATGAAAATATAAAAAAATAGTTGGCAGAGGTTTCAATATATTATTAAAGGGGAAATAATTGTGCAAAATTTAGATCAAATTATTCAAGATATGGGTAAAGCCGCCAAAAAGGCCGCTCAAAAAATTTCAGCTGCTTCTTCACAAAAAAAACATGAGATAATGACATGTTTGTCCAAATTATTACTTGCAGAAAAGCAAAATATACTTGCAGAGAATGCTAAGGATATTCAGGTTGCCAAGGAGCAAAACATGGAAACTCCAAGGCTAAATAGATTGATTTTGACAGAGCAAAGTGTTGAAGCCATGGCGGAAGCATGTGTTTTTGTTGCCAATTTACCTGACCCCATAGGAGCAATGAAAGAGCAATATCAGCAACCCAACGGACTTTTGGTGGGTAGAATGCAAATCCCTTTGGGGGTAATTGCCATGATTTATGAATCAAGACCAAATGTAACGATTGATGCGGCCATTTTGTGCTTAAAAGCAGGAAATGCTGTTATTTTGCGAGGAGGTTCCGAAGCTTTTCATTCAAATATGATTTTGGCTTCATTAATTCAAAAAGCTTTAATTTCTTGTGATATGCCAAAGGAATGTGTGCAAATGGTCGAAGTTACGGAAAGGGAAAGTATTTATAAGCTTTGTGAATTAAACCGATATATTGATGTAATTATTCCAAGAGGCGGCGAAAAAATGGTGCAAACCATTGCTCAAAAAGCCACAATGCCTGTTCTAAAACATGAAAAAGGTGTTCCCCATGCCTTTATTGATGAAAGTGCAAAGTTGGATCAATCAGTTGAAATTGTTTATAATTCAAAAGTACAACGCCCCGGGGTTTGTAATGCTCTTGAAGGATTGTTGGTGCATGAAAAGATTGCCAAAGAATTTTTGCCAATGCTTGAAGAACGTTTTAAAAAGGACCAAGTCATTGTTTATGCTTGTCCTTTGGCCATGCAAATAATGAAAAATGCAAGCCCTTTACTTGATGAACACAAGGGAGTTGAATTTGCTGATTTGAAAATTGCTGTCAGTGTGGTAAAAGATATGGATGAAGCCCTGGCATATATTGAAAATTATGGATCAAACCATACTGAAATTATTTGCACAGAAAATTATAGTAATGCTCAAAGGTTTTTGCGTGAAGCAGATGCTTCAATGGTTGCTGTCAATGCCGCCACAAGGTTTAATGACGGAGGCGAGCTTGGGCTTGGGGCTGAGATCGGAATTTGTACTTCAAAATTACATGCCTACGGTCCCATGGGAGTGAAAGAATTGACCACGACAAAATTTGTGGTTTATGGTAGCGGGCAGGTTAGGAAATAATCATGTCAACTTGCTTTTAATTTTATGTCAAATTTTTTTTCAAAAAGTAAACAAATAGGTATAATGGGCGGAGCATTTAATCCATTTCATCATGGACACTTAAGGCACGCCATTGAAGTTTTTGAAAAAATCCCTTTGTCGTATATTGAAATTTTACCTTCTGCTCATCATCCACATAAACGTGATTTGTTACCCTTTGAATTTAGGGTAAAATGTATTGAAAAAGCAATATATGGTATCGATTTTTTGAAATTAAATACTTTGGAAAATTCTTTGCCGCCGCCCTCCTATACGGATAAAATTTTAACCGCATGGCGAGCAAAAAATCCTTTGTGCAGTCCATATTTTTTATTGGGAACAGAGGATTTTAATTTGCTTCATTCATGGCATAACGGTTTTGAATTATTAACTCATGCCCACTTATTGATTGTTTCCAGAAATTTGAATAAGGCAGAGCAAGTTTGCCAAATTGCCCAAAAATATTGGGGTAAAGTTTTTATAAGTTTTGAAGACTATGAAATTTTACCCCACTTATCGCATTATGAAGAGTTTGAAAAAGTTCAAGGTGAAAAAACAGTTCCAAGTCATGAGCAAATTATTGAACTTGGGTTTAATGTGTATCAAAATCAAGATTTATCTCAAGTGAAAAAATTACATATTGCTGTGGAAAATTTAGGTTTTTGTACTTATTTGGATATTCCTTTTTTAGATATAACAGCCACTCAAATCAGAAAGCTTTGGAATGAAAAAAAATGCCTGAGTGGGTTAATTCCTGCGCAAAGTTTAGAAATTTTGGAAGAAAACACAGACTTGCTAAAGAAATATTGGTAAAATTTAAATTTGGCAATGCCATAATAATTTATTGTCATCAAAATTGACTGTTAATTTATTGTTATCATATAAATAACTGAGGTATGAGCGAATTGTGCTTCCTGTAAGAACATATTGGTTAAAATCTAAATTTAATCCATAATGATCAAAAACATATTTTAAAATATCCTCAAATGATGTGGGATTTTGACATATTTTTTCTAAAAGATTGATTATTTCATAGGTTTTGTTAAGATTAATTTCGATTAATGCTTGAATATTTTCAGATGGTTCAGCATGGGCAGGAATAAAAAGTTTGCCTGACAGTGATTTAATTTTTTCTAGGCTTATAAGATACTTTTCCACATCGTACAAAAATGAAATATGGTATTTTTGCAAAATATATTCACCTGTTAAAGTGTCGGCTAAAAACCAAATATCATCACTTGTTTTAATGGCTGTCATTTGCATTGTATGCCCGTCAACAGCTAAAGCTTCCAAACCTTTTGGTAAAACATCTTCTGTTAATTCTTCAACAATACTTGTTTGAGCATACAAAAATTTATTTTTCAATGCCTTGCACGGGTATCCACCATAAAGAAGCGACGGTTCCAGAATGGGATTTTGGGCAAAATGTCTTTCAATGCCCACGGTGTAAATTTTGCAATTGGTTTTTTGCTGAAAATAATTATTTCCGCCAAGATGATCGGCGTGAGAATGGGTATTTATAATCATTTTTAAATTCCAACCCTCTGCAATAATCGTTTTAAGTACCTTATTGGCCGCATTTTTATCATTGCCGCTATCAATTAAACAAATATCCACATCATTTAATTTAAAAATTCCCATTTTGGCAGGGCAATTAATATAATATGTATTATTGCCAACTTGAATTAGTTCATACATTTTTTTCTCCAATCCACGTTAATTTGTTTTGTCTTTTTTGAGAGAGAAAACCACGTTTTTTCAAAAAAATAGGGTTCCACCCCTCAATCAGGAAGCACGCCATTAGCCCCACGCCAATCCGCTTGTGAGATTTACTTTCAAAAAAAATAATTATTTTTAAATCTATTTTTTAAAAACATTTATAAAACAATATGTTAGAAAATTTGTTTTTTAAAGAAAGGGGGAGTTTGAGGGGGGGAAACTCGTTTTTTTCAAAAAAACGTGGTTTTTCCCCTCAAAAAGCACAAAAACGGATTGACGTGCATTAGCCCTGAAAACCCCATAATTGTTGCTTGCACTTATTATGTTTACATGTTATAGAAATAATTATGAATACAACATTTTCTTTGCAAGCAATGCTGCACACGCTTTCTTATTCTTTTATTCCTGTTTTACTTGGAATAATTTTGCATGAAGTTGCCCATGGTTATGTGGCTTTAAAAAAAGGAGACGCAACGGCTTCACTTTTGGGTCGGTTGACGTTAAATCCTTTGCCTCATATTGATCCAATGGGTTTTTTTACTTTTATTATTACTGCTTTACTCAGTCCTTTTGTATTTGGCTGGGCAAAGCCTGTGCCTGTAAACATCAGAAATTTACGCAACCCCAAGCAAGATATGATGTGGGTTGCGGCAGCAGGTCCATTGGCAAATATATTCTTAGCCTTGGTTTTTGCCCTATTGTTTAAATTACTGGTGGTTTTTGCTCCAAGTTTTATTGATTCTCCTAAAACTTTTGAATTTCTGGCAAATATGTTCAGAGTAGGTATAGTAGCCAATTTGGGATTGGCATTTATTAATTTGATACCAATACCACCACTTGACGGAAGTAAAATTGTTTTGGGACTTTTACCTTATAATGTGGGGTATAAATATTGGAAGTTTGAACGTTATGGAATGCTGGTTTTACTGGTATTGTTATTTACAGGCATTTTGGGCCAAATTTTGCGTCCAATTATTATGGCTTCGATTAATTTAATCACTTCAATCTTTAATATATAAAATCTTTTTATTTAAATTTCAGGAGAAAATTTAATGTCAATTAAGTCAGAACAGGTAAGTTGTCAATCAAAAATAAACTGTACTCTTTCGGGAATGCGTCCGACAGGTCCTCTACATATTGGTCATTATTTTGGTGCATTGAAGAATTTTGTTTCAATGCAATATGAAAGTGATGCTTATTTTTTTGTGGCTGATTGGCATGCCTTGACCAGTGATTATGAAGATACTTCAAGGATAAATGAATTTATTGATGAAATGGTTGTGGACTGGTTAAGTGCGGGACTGGAACCTGATAAATGCACTATTTTTCGTCAATCAAGTGTAAAACAACATGCCGAACTCCATTTATTGCTTTCAATGATAACTCCAAACAGTTGGCTTGAAAGAAATCCCACCTATAAGGAACAACAGCAGGAAATAACCACAAAAGATCTTGGAAACTATGGATTTTTGGGTTATCCTGTTTTAATGGCTTCCGATATTTTGATTTATCGTCCGGCTTGGGTACCTGTTGGCCAAGATCAATTGCCACACCTTGAACTTACCCGTGAAATAGCCAGACGATTTAATTTTCTTTATGGTAATGTCTTGGTTGAACCTCAAGCCAAATTGACACCGGCTGCCAAATGTCCCGGGCTTGATGGCAGAAAAATGAGTAAAAGTTATGGAAATGGAATCTTTTTAAGTGATACCATTGAAGATATTACTCCTAAGGTGCGTTCAATGTTTACAGACCCGGCAAGACAAAGAAAATCAGATCCGGGAAATCCCGATGTCTGTAATCTTTTTCCTTATCATATTTTATTGACTTCGGAAGAAAAGCAAGCCGAAATCAGAGAGGGTTGCACAAATGCAAGTCTTGGCTGTGTGGACTGTAAAAAAATCTTTATCCAAGGTCTTGAATTATTTTTAGCTCCATTTCAAGAAAGAAGAGCAAAAATAACCAATAAATTGGTGCAAGAAGTGCTTGGTGATGGAAGTGTAAGAGCCGGAGCCGCGGCGGAAGAAACCTTGAGAATGGTCAGAGATGCCATGAAGCTCAGAAATGACTAAGAAATATTTCAAAAAATTGAATTTAGGATAAAGGATATAATATGCCGATTTCATTAATAATTATGGGAGCGGCCGGTCGCATGGGATCAACCTTGGTCAGACTGGCAAATGATGCTGAGGATTTAGAAGTTCTTGCCCTTATTGAGCCTCATCTTGAAAGACTTAATAATACACCAAAAAATTGCTTGGTTGCTGAAAATTTAGAAATGGTAATTGATAAATGTTCTAAGGCGGTGATTATTGATTTTACCGGTCCCGAAGCAAGTTTAAATACAGCTAAACTGGCAGCAAAATATAAAAATCCACATATTATCGGAACAACAGGATTCAGTTCTGAGCAAAAACAAGAATTGGAACAGCTTGCAAAAGAAAATATAATTGTATTTTCTCCAAATATGAGTGTGGGAGTTAATGTTTTGCTTGATATTTTGCCAAAACTAACAGCCATGCTTGGTGATGATTATGATGCTGAACTTGTTGAAATTCATCATAATTTAAAAAAAGATGCTCCAAGCGGCACGGCATTAAGGTTGGCAGAAGCAGTTGCAGAGGGCAAGGGAAAAGCTCTTGAGGAAATGGCTTGTTATCACCGTGAAGGTATAGTAGGTGAGCGACCAAAACAAGAAATTGGTTTGCAAACAGTGCGTGGTGGCGATGTGGTTGGAGTTCACACTGTCTATTATTTAGGGGCAGGGGAGAGGATAGAAGTGACTCATCATGCCCATTCCCGTGAAAATTTTGCCCATGGTGCATTAAGGGCTGCTCGCTGGGTAATTGATAAAAATGCCGGAAAACTTTATAGCATGGTTGATGTACTTGCTAAATAAGATTTTAGTGCTTATTTTAAATGTAGAAATTAAAAATCCAGAACTTTTTTAGAGAATTTATAAGCATATTTTTATAACTACTATAAATTATTTATAAAAGTGCTTATTTACTTGGTTATTTTATCACCGATGATTTTATAAAGAGATAATATAGTAATTTCAGATGAAATTACTATCGTCGACTGCGATAGCAGGAGACCACTGCGTAGGCATAAGTGCAATTTTATTGCACTGTTAAATGCCGGAAGCAAGTGTGCTTTCAAAAAGTTGATATTAGTGATGTCAACTTAAAATACTATAAGATAGGTTTATATAATGAAAATTGCGATAATTCAAAATAATCCACATTTGGGAAATTATGATTTTAATTGTGAGCAGTTAAATTTGGAATTTAAAAAATTTCCTGATGCTTTGTGTTTAACTTCGGCTTATGCATTTATCGGTAATCCCTGGCAAGGACTTTCTAAAATCGGAGGTTTTGCACAAAGGCTTGGTTTGGCAAAAAATAAGCTTTTTCATGATAGCAGTATTTTAATTCAAACTTTGGAAAATTGTAGCGATTTGGAAAATAAACCTGTTTGGTTGTTGAAAAATCAAACAAATGATAATAAGATTGAGCAAGATGTAATCAGAGTTAATGATATTTGCTTTTATGCTCCCTTTGATTGTAAAGCCGATAAGCTTGAACAATTGAAAATTCCATATGAAGCTAAAATGGTTTATCTTGCTTGCTCCGATCAATTTTATGATGGTCTTGATCTTGAAAATGTTTTGATAAAAATGGCAAAAAAATGGCAATTACCCATTGTTTATGTTAATAATTGTGGTGCTTGTGATGGTATTATCTATGCAGGGCATAGTATGCTTATTGCCAAAAATGGGCAAGTTTTGGCAAAACTTGCTCCATTTTCTGAAGATGATTTTTGCTTTGATTTTGATGGTGAAAATATTTCTTGTACACCTAAAATTACAAGGTTTGAAAAAGAGCAATACTTATTTGAAGCAACAGTTTTGTCAATAAGGGATTATGCTAAAAAATGTAATATAAAACAAGCTGTTTTGGGGATTAGCGGGGGAATGGATTCGGCTTTTGTGGCCACACTTGCCTGCGAAGCCCTTGGATCTGAAAATGTGACAGGGATAATGATGCCTTCAAAATTTAGTTCAGATCACAGCTTAGCAGATGCAAAGCAATTGATTAAAAATTTAAATATGGCTTCTCACATCATTCCGATTACAGAAATTGTGGACGGTTTTGAAAAAAATCTTAGTCCATGTTTAAATTCATTACCATCTTTAAAAAATCCTGAATTGGATTTAACTTTAGATAATCTTCAAGCCAGAGTACGGGGAAATTTACTCATGGCCTATGCCAACAGAACATCGGCAATGGTTCTTGGTACAGGAAATAAGTCTGAAACCGCCATGGGCTATTGCACTCTCTATGGCGATACAGTGGGAGCTTTAGAACCCATTGGAGATATTTATAAAACAAGGGTGTATGATATTGCCAATTGGTATAATGAATTTAAAAAACAGGAAATTATTCCTGAAAATATCTTTACAAAAGCCCCCAGTGCGGAACTGAGACCTGGGCAAAAAGATGAAGATAGTTTACCACCCTACCCCTTGTTAGATGACTTTTTATATCAATTACTTGAAGAAAATAAAGACATAGAACAAATTTCGGTTTCTAAGCTTGATAATGAAGATAAAAATAATATTCTCAATAGGTTAAAATTCAGTGAATTTAAACGTAAGCAATCTCCGTTTATTGTTTCACTTTCTGTTTGTAGTTTTGGTCAAAATTATAACTTACCTGTTTGTGCCAAGGGATTTTAAAATAAGGATTTAGTATGAGTGTACCGTGGAACCGCCATTACTTTACTGACGCACCACAAGAATTGGACTTTAAAAGTCAATTTTTACAGGAATTTTTAGATAATGCAGCAAATAATTTTGGAAAGCGTAATGCTATTGTATTTCATAATTTCAAAATGAATTATGCAACTCTTCAAAAGGTTGCTGAAAATTTTGCTGATTCCCTTAGGAAATTGGGGATAAAAAAAGGGGATAGGGTGGCCATTATGTTGCCCAATATTCCTCAAACCATAATTGCTTTTTGGGCTGTAATTAAATCGGGGGCAACCGTTGTAATGACCAATCCTCTGTATATGGAATCTGAGCTTACACATCATTTTAATGATTCAAAACCTAAGGTTTTAATTACTTTGGAGCTTTTTTGGGAAAAAATTAAAAAGTTTAAAGATCAATTTAATATAGAAAATTACATTGTTACAAAGGTTTCAGAATCTTTAAAATTTCCATTAAATATTTTGCAAAGGTTAAAGGCCAAAAAAAATGGTACAGCACCTAAAATAGATTATGCTGATAATGTCTTGCCATGGAAAAAAATGGTAAAAAATAGTCAACGCTATTCTGAGCCATTGGAAGGAAAACCGGAAGACAGTTTGGCTTTGCTTCAATACACAGGTGGAACAACAGGTTTTTCCAAAGGGGCAATGTTAACTCATGCAAATTTATCCATTCAAATAAGACAGTTAATGGAAGTTTTGCATGTGAAAGAAAATTTTAATGAACAACTTTTTCTTTCTGTTATGCCTTTTTTCCATGTTTTTGGATTAATGGGATGTTTATTATTACCGGTGGCATTAAATAGCCCAACCCTGCCTGTGCCTCGGTATGTACCAATTGACTTGCTTGATATTATAGATAAAAGTAAACCCTCGTTTTTTGTGGGAGCTCCGTCAATTTATATATCATTGATGCAATTGAAAAAAATTGACAAAGTGGATATGACTTGTATTGAATATTGTATTTCGGGATCTTCCGCTTTTCCTGTGGCCAGTTTTAACCGTTTTCAGGAATTAACCAAGGCTAAAATAACCGAAGGCTTTGGATTAACTGAAGCTTCTCCTGTTGTTTTGGCAAATCCCATCTATGGAATACAAAAAACAGGATCCATAGGAGTCCCGATTCCCGGAACAGAGGCTAAGATTGTAGACACAAATACCTTTGAAGAGCTTAATATAAATGAAACCGGGGAATTATTGGTAAAAGGGCCCCAAGTCATGCTTGGTTATTGGAATCAAGAAGATGAAACTAGTCAAAGCATTGTTGATGGTTGGTTACATACAGGTGATTTGGCATATAAAGATGAAGATGGTTATTATTTTGTGGTTGACAGAAAAAAAGACATGGCAATTATAGCCGGTTATAATGTCTATCCAACAGAAATAGATCAAGTTTTATATGCTCATCCCAAGATTCAAGAAGCTATTTCTTTAAGTATTCCCCATCGTTCAAAGGGGGAAATTTTAAAAGCTTATATTGTACCCAAAAAAGGTGAAACCATAAGCTCGTCTGAAATTATATCCTATTGCAAGGAAAAACTTGCATCTTACAAAGTTCCAAAGTTGATTGAAATCAGAACGGAACTACCAAAAAGTGGCGTCGGAAAAATTTTAAGACGCATACTTAGGGAAGAAGAAATGCAAAAAGCATAGGAAAATATTAAGGAAATAATTGTTTTATTTGGGGAAATTTTTTTTAAATAAGTTTTTTAAGGAAAGGGAGAAGTTGTCACGTGATTTCGGATTGAGGGAGGAAACCACATTTTTTTGAAAAAATTAGTTTCCCCCCTCAAACGTAAGCAATCGCTTCCTCCATTCCTGAAAAAACATTTTACTAAATAACAACATAACAAATTTGATTTGTTTATATTTTATTTAATATCTAAAATTTTAAATTATATCATAACTATGATTTTTTAAAACTTGAATAACGTGGGAAACAGTTAGATTTGATGGGGAAAACTCATACGGCTTATTTAGAATAAAGTGAGACTAAGCGTCATGATTAATTTAAAAAAACGTGACTTTTCCTCTCAAAAAAGACAAAAACGGGTTGGAGTTATTTTGTGTCACGTCAATCCGCTAGTGAAATTACCTTTCAAAAATCAAAATATTTTTTAAAGGTATTTTTTAAAAAAGATTAGTAGAACAATATGTTATAAAAATTTGTTTTTTAAGGAAAGGGGGAGTTTGAGGGGGAAAAACTCGTTTTTTTCAAAAAAACGTGGTTTTCCCCCTCAAAAAACACAAAAGCGGATTGGCGTGATTTTGTGTATGTTCTTTTTTTTTTATATTTGACAAAATTTTGAGTAAATAGTATACTATAATTAATTAAAATCCTTATATTTTAAGAAAAAGAGGTAATTATGAAAAAAATACAATTAATGATTGCCGGATTATTATTAATTTCGGTAGTACTTATTGCTCCCTGTGAGTCTTTTGCCAAAAAAACTATAAAGATTACGAATAGTGTAAGTGCACCAATTTATACTGCTATTCGTTATAAAGATGTTCGTGAAGGAGATGATGGTGGAGTATGGGTTACAGAAGGCTGGTATAAAACCGGATACGATAAATCACAAGAGATAACTTTGTATACTGATAACTCTACTTTTTATATATATACTTATCATCCTAGGGGCATGGTTGAAGGCATGGTGTGGCCGGGAGATATTAATGATAGCAGAGATAAAAGTTATTGGGTTTTTAATGGTGACATGTATTTGCAAGGTCAGACAAAACCAAGCGGTAAGAACGTTAGAAAAGTAAGATTTAAACGATATTATGTGCCTGAAGATTATCTACATTTAAAATATCGTTACTAATATTTTTTAAAAATCCACATTTTTAATGTGGGTTTTTTTATGAGTAATTTTAGAGAAATGAAACCTCTGCATAATTCATAGTGCAAATGTTTTGATTTAGATTTAACCATCGTTTCCTAAGGTTATAAAATATTTATAACAAAGAAATAGGGCACGTGATTCCGGATTGAGGGGGGAAACCCCATTTTTTTGAACTAATCCATGACGCTTAGTCTCATTTTGTTCGACATAAGCTGGGTGAGTTTTTCCCCCTCAAACGTAAGCAATCGCTTC
>CAYJGE010000044.1:0-20590 GCA_964369835.1 uncultured Mailhella sp. | reverse complement strand
AAGATATCTGAGATTTTTTTATTTTGCAATATGGGGCTTATTGGATGGTTACGAATAAAATCCCTATCCTTGTAAGAATAACGCATCATAAGTAATATCCGAAGTAGATATATAGCCTTTTTAAGTGCTGTAATATTATCTGTTTGGCTTAGCACCAAACGTAAATCTTCTTTATTATAATCAACCCCGATAGAAGAAAAAAGTTTAATAAATTCATTGGTTATATGAATTTTTTCCATATTTCCTTTATTTTGATTTGCTGTGGAATTCCATGTATACCGCCATTCATCAAAGCTTTTTATTGTCCATTTTTGAGTGCCTGTACTAATAAAATTGCTTTCTTTATAAGTAAATTCAAAACTATTTTCACTCTCATTAAAAATTATACTGTCAAACTTAGCAAAAAATGCTTGAGCTTGCTCTTTATTTTTATAAGAAGGTTTTAGCCTATCTACAAAACCACTGATGGGATCTATTTTACTGGTATTGCTTGCGGTCAAGTAAAATATAAATCCATTTTGTTTTCCCATTTTTTTAAAACTGACAAACTCCTCTGTGAGCTGATAACCTTTTAGAACTCCGCCTTCATTTCCTTGCTCTATATCTTTGAAACTAAGGTAATTAAGCTTTTGAATAAGGGCTTTTTCAAATTTCTGATATACTTGCTTTTCCACTTTAAAACGCCCTCGTTTGAATCCAAAATTTAAATCTTCCAAAACTATAATAGCATTATATTTAATCATCATTTGACAAATTTTGTGAACGACATGGGATAAATACCCTTCTTTTAGTTCAGAAATTTTATAAATACTTTGCCACTTTTTCCTTGATTCATCCCGTTCTTTTTCTCTGGCATCAAGTTTGCTGTGATAATTGACTCCATCTAAAATATTAAGACTTTCTTGTTCTAATATCTCCCCTTGCTGATTAATAACTGTTAAATAAAGTAAATGCCTTTCGCCTCTGTCTATGCCAATAATATTTACAGCCGGATTATCTTTAATATAGTCCATAACCTCGTTGTTTATTCTTGAATCATTAAGGGATTGAAAATTAAACATAATAGGTACGTGGAATAAAAATTTGTCCTTTGTAAAACGTTTATCCTTTGTAAGATCATAATCAGCCTCCTTATGCACACTATTCTCATAAAAATACAATTCCTCAGAATTTAAATCTGTCTTTGGCATCTCCCCTAAAATTACTTTTTTAATATTTATATAAATTTCATCGGGAATAGCTTCACCTTTATTTGTGGTTTTATTAATTAATATTTTCCCTTTTTGATGTACAAAGGTATTTTCTTGGCTAATGGAAGATTTACGCCAAAAAACTTCTGCTTCACCATTAAGTTTTATATGGGTATTATTAAGATTTTCTTCCGAAAATAAAGCTTTCCAATATAAAGTATGCAGATTTGCTTTGCCGTATGTTCCTTTATTATAATCTTTATTGTGAATTTCAAATAAAAAAAGAATACCTTGTTTAACCAGTTCATCAATATGAGAGGAAGGAATATCTTTAAAATGTACCTTATAACACAAATTATTTAAATCTGTATAAAATGATGGCACATCTTTATATTCATGTAGAGGTTTTAATAAATTATAATCGTAAGAAGCAGTGCTTTTATAGGATTTTAAAAAATTATGACAAAAAGAAATCCAATTTTGTACAGCCTCAGAATAACCTTTTTTATCTTGGGTATTTTTTAAATAGTCTCTTTGAAATTTCTTAATCTCTCCTTCGCCTACATTACACATTTCAAAAATTTTATAGGGAACAGCAAAATCTTGTTTAAATTTTACATCATTTAGAATAAAATCATTTGTATTACCACTTATAAAGTGTGATTTCACAGCTTTTGTCAAACTACATTTAGGTATCATTTTGGTTACATCAGGAAAAAATTTATAGACCATTTTTTTATAACAATCCATTTTATTGTTTTGTTCCACATCGAAAAGATTTTCCATTTTATAAGAACTTTTAGCCAAGGCTTTATTATTGATAATACCAAGGTACATTTTTTCATCTTTTTGAAATAAGGCACATTTATTATCTTTTTCTTTGTTCTCATCCCAACCATTGGCCAAAGTCGGTTCATTAAATGTCAATTTTATTTTTTCAGTGCTATAAGGTTTCTTTGTTAGATAATTTCTTACCTTATCATACAGTTTTACACTCATTTCCAATTCGGCAAATAGTGGTTCAAGTAATGTATAAAATTTTTTATCAACTTCAAGGTTTAGAATATCAGAACGTTTGATAATAAGTTGCTTTACAAAATGGGTAAGTTGAAGAATAGTATCTAAGAAAATTTTTATATTATTAATTGTTATTTCATTTGGTCTGTAAGAAATTTCATGGTCTTTTTCAAGTTCACCTTTAATGCAAGAATATTGAGCAATAATAGCATTTTCAAAGGAATATTGTTTTTCTTTAATCTGTGTATGATAGTTATTAATAAAATATTCCCTAACCTGATTTTGTTTATTAATCAATACTTGCTTCATATCTTCATCAAAGGTTTTTATATATGCTTCGATGGCTACTTCAAGAAGTGAAACGGAAAAATACGGTTGTTTTAGAAATACATCCAAATCTGTTTCTAATTTTTCCTTTTGTTTTAGGGTTTTAGCCTTATTGAACTTTTTTTCGTATTCATATAACTCATCATTTTTATAATAACATTCCAAGGCATCAATAATAAAGTGATATTGTCCAAATAATGTTGTTGAAATGGTATTTATATTTAATTTTGAGATATAAATTTGTTCAAAATTAAATTCTCCTTGAGCCAACATTTCAAAAAGGCTTTGTAAATCTTGAAATAGAAATCCACTCTTAGGTGCATTTGGATTTTTAGATGCCAAGAGATTATTATAATAATAATGAGAAATTGCTTGGTACATTTCATTAATATCAGAAAATACGGGAGGTAAAAACGATAGAGCAACACGATCACTTAAAATTTGCTTATATAAAGGTTTTAATAAAGGAATACGTTTATTTTTGTCTTTATTTTGATTATATTGATTAAGTGCACTGTTTATCCCATGTAATTGACCATTTTCTGTTGTTTTACCACCAATAAGAGCGTTATATGTATCAATTCCATCTTGACTTATACAATCTATAAATGCATTTATGTCAGAAAGCTTTTTTAGTCCGCAATCTTCCAAAAAACTTCTTTCTGCTTGTGATAAACCTAATGTCTCAAAAAAAGGTTTGATTTGAGAAAAATTTTCCAAATTGTCGATAAACCTTGGCAAATTTTCATTTATTAAACGAAAAGCAATGGCAGTTGATTTTTCTTCAGCTGTATACATATTTTTTCTGTTTTCGTGAAAACCTGTAAAATAAACCGTAAACCGTTTAAATGTATCACTATAAAACAAATCCTGTTCTTGATTATCTTCTATAAATTTAGGAAGATGTTCCGTAAATAACTCTTTTTTGAATAAATCGCTATAAATGGTTTTCATAGCAGAAGAATTAAAGGTATTATTAATGAATTTTTTTCTTAATTTTTCACATTGCTTATTATATTGGGTTTTGTTTTTTTTTCGATCTTTTTTAAATTCATTATAACTTTTTAGATATAATTCTAAATCATTAAAGGTAAATTTTTCATTTATTTCCCTTTCGTTAAGTAAAACACAATCTCCATATTCAAGGGTTTGTTCTTTAAGAAGTAACATCGCTTTATCAATAAAATCACGATGCATGGCATCAATTGTTTCCTTCATGTGTTTATATTCTTGAGATTTTTTTTCATCTTCTTGAATAAAACCTTCTTGCTTGATATATGTGTCAGTAGGTGATAAGGGTATTAACTCAAATCGAAGAGTTTTATTTAAAGAATATTTATTAAGAAAGGAAGAAAAAAAGTTTGGTTTCATATTTATTCCTTGTAGTTTTATACGTTCTTAAATTTTATTAACAATTTTTATTTGTACTAAAATAAACCTCTGTACCATTGCTGTTTTAAAAGAAAAATTTACAAAATTTACATACAGAGGCTAAATATATAAAAAATTAATTAACACTAAACACTAAAGAATTGCTATTCTTAATTGCAGTTCATGTTTATATTATAAATACTGCACAAAGATTAACTAATGAACTATAAAAAAGTTGATAATTCTAATACTCTGCATTTTCATCTTCATAAAGGCCAAGTATGCTTTTATCGGGTGTATATGTAATGACACATATTTTTCCTTCTTCGGGCAGTGAGCGGTTTTTTACATCCATTGCCAAAGGTGATTTTTTATTGATTTTGAGCTTCCAGCAATGTGAAGTTTCGGGAAGGCAAACGCTTACCACATAATAATCCGGTTTTTCAATCATGCCCTTTTGTAGATAAAGGCTTTCTTGGGTGGCTGTTGTGGCACAAACAGGCTCATCTAAACTTGTTAATAATATAATTTCTTTCATGCCGTATTCATTGGGCTTTGTAGCCTCAAGAGCTGCTTTGGTTTGTTTATAAAAAATATCATTCACAGAGCCTTTAAAAAGATAACCTTCCCCTGACTCATCTGACATATCAAGTTCATAAGTTACACCATCATCTTTAAGAGTGCCAAAACCGTAATACAAGCTATCATAATCACAATTAGTCAAATCATCTATATTAGCTTTGGCAATTGAGGTTGTAAATATAAAACCAAAAACTAAAATAAACATAAAAATTTTTTTATAACTTTGCATAATAACTCCCTATGCTAAATTTTTATAAAGAATAAAATAAAATTATCAATTATCAAGTTTCATGTCAATTGTTTTTCCAATAAGCATTTAATTAACTTAGAAGGTAGTTATACATTCTTTCATATATATTTTTCATGCAAGCTTTTATAAAATATTTACAAGGAAAATCAACAAAAATCATATAGAAAGTTCAAATTTTTCATTTGCCATATCTAATAAGGACTGCCAAAATTGGCAGTCCTTATTAAAATTTACAGACAAATTCAATACAAAATAAGATATTTTTATATGGGTAAATTTGCTGCTCTTTGTTCAAGCATATCCAGCTTTTCAACTATGTTTTCAATCTCTTTAATTTCACCTGCTAAAATGCCATCCCAAAGTTTACAATGTTTATCCCAAAGTAGCCATTTGAGAGAATGGAAGCTATTCCAGATAAAGCCCATCCATGAAGCATAACTTGCATTTAGCAAGTTTTGAGTAACATAGACTTTACCTGCATTTATTGCCGAACTGGTTCCATATGCCAAAGCCAAAATCATACGAAAACGTGGGTTAAGTTTCATTGGCATGGTATCAAGCATGGTCTGACCAAAACTTGCATCGTTTACATAAATTTGTTTTATGGTATAGAAAACACGAAGAAGTATTTCCATAATGCTCATTGGAATTGATGTGACAATAAATTGCCTAAAATCATAGCCGTTCATATACATCCATTCTACTTGTTTGCCAAAAGTTGACATTTCCGTGGAACCAAAAGTTTTTCTTACAGGAATACTATCAAACATCCGCAAAATACCCATGAAAGGTGCCGGTAAGCCCATTCCACGATTTCCTGAGTCAGAGGGTGCATTTACATCAGAAAGTAAATGCCCAAGCATACGTCCGACTCTACGAAAAATACTTTCATCAGGCATTGCTCCACTTGTTGTGGGTAAAGATTGAATTTTACCATCATTTACTATTGTGCAAGTTCCATGCATCATATCCCAAATACCAAAAATGAGTCCCAGCAATGGATCATGTGCCAAACTTTTTAGTCTGTGGTTACCCGGAAAAAAACTTATTGGAACTTGATGTGTCAGCCGATCCAATATTATTCCCCAGACTCAACATTTTTGAAAGGTCAGGCGGAATAAGTATATTAAACGCACTTTGCACCCATTGATTAAACACCCCATCGACTTTTTGTGAATATGATACAGTTGGTTTGGGTGGGGCTTGGACAAAAAATATGTCAAGCATGCCTGCAAACAGACCACAACTACCGGCTATGGCATAATCCCACGCATCAAGAGCATAACGTTTATTAAAATCCTGTATATAATGATTGTATCTTTCTTGTGCTTTAGCAAAATCTTCAATACTTAGAATATCCCTTAACATAATGTTATTTCTATATTTACTTTGAGCTTCAGCATAAATTTCTTCTATTGGAACAGGCTTTAATGGAATTTCAACTGACATACTTTCAAAAATTTTTTCTTTCTCAAGTTGAATTTCCTCTTGTGAAATTTTATCAAGTTCAGACAATTGAGCTTGTAATAAAGCTTTAATTTCATCTAAATCAGATTTAATTTCTTGATGGGAACTATCCACATCTTTTGCTTTGTCTTGTAATAATTTAATTGCTTTTGTTTCTTTTTGATATGTCATACTTTGTCCTTGATTAATAAGAAAGGCACACTGCCTTTATTCGCCCCATGTTTCATGGGGGACGCAAAAAACATGGTTTTTGCTCTCATTTTGGCGTGTAAAATAGCCATTTCATGTCTATTTTGTAAGGAAACGCTTGTACAATTTTAATAGAAATTTAGAGTTTCGATTTAAACAGCGTTTCCTTGAATTTATTTAGTTTGTTTTTTATTAAGGACATTGATGGTTGCTTTGACTTCTGCAATTTCATTTTTGAAATATTCAGCATTTTCTTGTAGGCGTTCAAGCACAGAGTAGAGTTTTGAAATGGCAGTTGCGAGTGCCGTGGCAAGCTTAGCATTTTTATGTTTTTTTGCCAAAGCATATCCCGCTATACCAAGAATAGCAACCGGTGCAGCCAAAACACCAATTCCTGCTGCCATACCTCCTCCGACTATGGCTCCTGCGGCAGATAAACCTGATGTTATCCCAGCAGCAGATAAACCTACAACCTTTCCTCCAAGAACCAGAGCGGCTAAAGAACCTGCACCACCTGCGGCTGCACCAACAGCCGAAGCAACTCCTTCCGTAACACCGGGATAATCTTTTTCCAGTTTCTCCAAAATTTGTGCAACTTCTTTACTTGATTTTTCTTTTTCTTTTAAAATTTCTTCATTACTCATTGACATAATACTTACTCCTATAAGATTTAAATTTATCGCGGTAGAATTGCGACCCTAAATTACATATAGCATACTAAGAATTTTAAGTCTACTTAAATAAGAATAATTATCATAGTTCTAACAAGTGATTTTATGATTTTTATCGAATAGAATAGAACTCAAAATTCTATTGAGGTATAAGTATGTCTAAAAATTTAGTTGAAATTTTAGCTAAAAATATCATTATAAGGCGTAAGAATATTGGTTTGAGTCAAAAGGAATTGGCGGCAAAGCTTGATATTACTCATGATGCCATGAGCCGTTTGGAAAGAGCAAAAATGGCACCTAAATTTTCAAGACTTCAAGATATTGCAGAAGCACTTCATTGTTCCGCTTCATCTTTACTTGAAATACAAAACATAAACGCAACCCAAAGAGCTAAGATTTTAACTGAATTGCTTGAAGTCCTGACTGATGAACAACAAGAAGCTGTAATGAGTGTCATGTATACAACGGTTAAGGCTATGACGGGGGAAGAGTAGTGATAAAAAATGTTTATAGCTTAAGTGAATATATATATTAGGTTTCTAATTTTAACTTCGTCTTAAAGTTAAAGACCTTGCATAATAATTATACAAGGTCTGGCAAAGAAATTTGCAAAGCAAATTAGATCATTTTGAACGGATTAAATCATATTTTTTATAATTTTTTCAAGATCATTAATTTCATCTTGAGAAAGAGTTTCCATTGGGAATCTGCAATCACCCAAATCACGTCCGATTAATTTTAATGTAGCTTTTACACCGGGAACAAATTTATTTGTAATTAAATGTAAATTTAATAATTTGATTTTTTCCCATACAGTCAACATTTCGTCTATTTTATTATTTTTATAACATTCATAAAGCTTTGCGGCCTCAGCGGGAATTATATTTGATGTTCCCCAAAAACAACCTACAGCACCTGCAAGCAAACCAAAGGGCATCATTGTATCCCAACCACAAAATACTTTAGCTCCAAGTTCTACCAATTCTTCCAAGCGTGTAAAGTCACCTGTGCTATCTTTTATATATTGAACTGTAGGTAATTGAGATAAACGTTTATACATACTCGGAACTATGTCATAATTGGAGCAAGCAGGAATATTGTATAGCATAATAGGAGTTTTTACAGCATTTGCAATGGCTTCATAATGTTTAAATACTCCATCATCTCCAGGACCTTCAAAAAATGGTGGTAAAACCATAATAGCATCAGCGCCCAAACCTTCTGCATGTTTTGCTTTTTCAATGGCATCTTCTGTTCTGATGGCAGAGGTTTGAATTATCAACTTAGCTTTTCCATTAATTTGTTTAGCTGCAAGTTGAGCTAAATGTTTTCTTTCATCTTCAGATAAATAAGCAAATTCCCCCGTTCCACCTGCAACACAAATGATATCAACCTTGTTTTCAACTATCCAATCAATGTGTTTTAAAAAAAGATTATCATCTATTTTTTGATCTTTTCTTGAAAATGGTGTACAAACCGGGGTACAAATTCCTTCTAGCATTTTATAAGCTCCTTATATTTTTATATTATAAATTTTAGATCAGTATAAACTATATTTCACCTTTAGCACATATTTCTTCATAAGCAAGCCTTATTGTTGCTCCAATGGTTTTTAATATATTGGGTGGGCACCAACTCGGATTACTGTATTGTTTTAGGTATTGTAACTCTTCACTATCAATATTGCATACCATATCAGCTAAATACATACCAAGCATGGAGGCTCTGGTCAAACCAAGTCCATCACCGCAAGATCCTGCATAAACATTGTGAGCAACTTTTCCAAATAATGACTCATTATTTAATGTCATGGGAATCATTCCTCCATAGACATACTCAAAATTAACATGCTTGAGATTTGGAAAACGTGCTTCAAAAGCCCGACGTAACTTTTTACGTGCAGAATATATACGTTGAGGCGAAGTGCATAACTTATCGGCATAAGTAAAACCATTACGAACATAAATTCTTTTGGTTTTTGTATATCGTACAGTTGTTCCGGCTGCATGACCTGAAGTACAAGCCCAAGGTTCGACGTCTTTAAAATGTTTAAGCTCTTCATCATTAAGTTCACGAGTAAAAGCACCAAAACTATTGACAGGAGTCATACGCCCTTGTTTTGGTATACCAAAACAATCTGCAAAAACACTGGCAAGAATAAGGACTTTATCTGTAATTACGCTTTTACCATTAACAAGCCTAACTATTGATGGGCTGCCTTCCACTACCTGCAATACAGGACATTCTTCAAAAACATCAACATTATTGGGTAGTGCTGTTGCCAAGGCTCTGATTGTATCGGCAGGATTTAAAACAGCAGTACCTGATGTAAATAGAGCTTTTTGATAATAAGCGGTCCCCAAAAGTCCATCTAATTCATTTTTTTCTACCATTTTATATGGTTGATCCAAAGCATCTAAAACGCCTGCCATTCCATTTAGGTTTTTAATAAACTTAGTTTCATGAGCACATAAATATTTTCCGACATCAGCCCAGTCACAAGTGAGATTATTTTCATCTCTAATTTTTCGCATTCTATCAATAACAATATTATTTAAACGCATGCGCCATTTATGTTCTTCAATTGTAACTTTAGCCTCGCCAAAACTATGTGGAACATCAATCAATAAGCCGGCATTTCTTCCACTGTCACCCATTCCTATCTGTAAAGCTTCAAATAAAGCAATTTTAGCGCCCGGTTTATTTTCTGCCAACCTAAAAGCTGCATTTACTCCACCATATCCGCCACCAATAACTACAAAATCATATTCACTTTGTAATTCTTCTATGTTATTAAATTTATGATTTTTATATGTTGATGTTTCATACCATCCAAGCTCTCCGGCTTTTACCGGAAAACGACAAACTTCTTTCATAATAATTCTCCAATTTTAAATAACAATATTAATTTAAAATTTTGTTCACAAGCTCTATTTATTATAAAGCAAAAATTGTACCAATTATGTACATTGATAATAAAATATTTTAACTATGCTAAATAACAATACATTACAACAATATTCATGATATTTAAACTAATTTATCATAGACATAACTTGTGATTTTTAATAATAAATGTATCAAAATAAAACATTATATTTCATATAATGTTAAATTTCATATTTAGTTCAATAGAATTTGTTCTGTTTTGAAACACAAAAAACAATATTTAATAAATTTTGCTCTAAAATGGAACATTTTAAATTCTATTTTGAATACCAACAAACGCTAAAACTTATCATAAGCAATAAATTATTCATTGTAAAAAATAAATTTACATTTTTTTATTTTTAACATAAAAATTTATAACAAGCTGTTATTTCAAATATATTTCTTGTTATTGATTATTGTTGAATTTGCAAAAATAAATTAAATACTCATCTACTGCAAAGTAATAATTACCAAAACTACTTTATAGAATTTTAACTTACATTACTTGCTAAAACTATTCCATAGAATTTTAATTATATAATTATTAATGTTAACTTTTCAAAAACATAATCATTATAGTAAATAAAAATTTGATAATATTGAATTTATACCTTGAGCACCAACTTTCATGTGTCTGTTCAGAGGAGAGTCGCAATTAGTATGATAATTCCAAATGAAATTACTATATATAATAAGTCTTATTAAGAATGTTTCATTATGGAACAAATTTTGTATATTTTTTTATGTTTGTACAATATAATAAAAAATATTTTTTATTATGTACATTTCTGATTAATTCTGAAGTTGAAATTAATCAGCACTTCTATAAATTATTTTTCTGTAAAATAACAAAGAGTTATTTATAACCACATGGAGGTAATATGTTTGATGAAGAAAACTTGGAATCTATTCCCATAAAAAAATTATGGGAACAGTTTATACAGGGAAAAGAAATAGAACATAATTCTTTACCGGAGCATGTTTATGCAACTTGGATCGAAGCCAGAAACAAAGGAATTGATCCTAAAAATATGCTACAGCCTAAACAGTTAAGTAATAAAGAACTTGAAGAGTTACGTGAGAAAAACAAGTTATTGATAGAACTTTCTCGCCCTGTTTTCAACATGATAAAAAAATCAACAAATGAAACAAATCCACTTATGATTTTAACTGCTTCCAACAAGGTAATCTTAGAAATATCAGGAGATCAGTCCATACTGACCGAAAAAGAAGCAGCTTATAATGCGGCCGGAGTTGTTTGTAATGAAACTGAAATGGGAATTAGGGCAAGCACTTTGACCATGCGAGAAAAAAGACCTCTTGCTTTAGTCGGACCTGAGCATTATTTGGAAATTTTTCATAATTCTTTGTGCTATGCTGCTCCAATTTTTGATCATGACAGAAATATTATAGGATCTATTTCTTTTGCAACAGCGTTAAAAAAATACCATCCACATACAATGACAATGGTTGCAACAGCAGCGGAAAATATAAGTACGCAATTACAAAAAAATTATGAAGAAGATAAAAAAAATTATTTAAATTCATTAATTTATTCTGTATGCAATGCCTTGCCCGAAGCCATTGTTGCATTGGATTTAAATAATAATATTACCTATATAAATGAAGTTGCTGAATCTCTTTTTTCTCAACCATATTCATTTTTAACAGGAAAATCAGTGGCTGAATTTATTCACACTAAAAATGTTGACGAACTTATGAAAGCAATTTCACTACGCAAACAAAAAAATATCACAATCCACATTAAGGGAAAAGCAATTGAAAATAGATATTTATGCAGAATACAGCCCTTGTTTGGACAAAATAATAATGTTATAGGAATGACTTTGTTTCTTGCTTCTGATAAACAGTTGGCAAAGGGAATTAGTCAATTGGACGGAAACAGAGCATTTTATAGCTTTGATGACATAATCGGAAACTCTATAAGCCTTCAGCATTGTATTCAATTAGCCAAAAAAATAGCAAAAAAAGCCACGAGGATTTTGATTACAGGAGAAAGTGGAACAGGTAAAGAACTATTTGCACAATCTATCCATAATGCAGGCCCAAGACGTTCAGGGCCTTTTGTTGCCATATCATGTGCATCAATACCTCGAGACCTTGTAGAAGCTGAACTATTTGGCTATGTTGCAGGTGCATTTACAGGTGCAAGCAAAAATGGCGCAATGGGTAAATTTGAACAAGCTCAAAATGGAACATTATTTCTTGATGAAATCAATAGTCTGCCCATGGATGCACAAGGTAAATTGTTAAGGGCTTTACAAGAAAATGAAATTTTACGAGTAGGCGGACAAACTCCAATTCCTGTTAATGCTCATGTTATTACAGCAAGTAATGAGGATTTATCAACTCTGGCTGCATCAAAAAGATTTAGAGAAGACTTGTTATATAGAATTAACAGTGTTGAAATACAAATCCCTCCCCTACGAGAACGAAGAGGAGACGTTGAAGTTTTAATTAAGCATTTTATAGCTAAATTGGCGCGTTCACAGCATCGAGAAGTTCAGTTATCCCCCACATGGCTATACAATATGATAAACTATAACTGGACAGGAAATGTTCGTGAACTGGAAAATGCTTGTGAATATTCTATGATTTTATGCGAAGGGGCAATTATCATGGAAACACATTTACATCCTTCAATAATTTCTTCATGCTCAATTGAGAATATTTTACAAGAACCGTGTGAAAAAGTTGATGAAACCTATAAAAAATGGCTTTTAACCGCTCTTTATGCCTATAAAGGAAATATTAGTAAGGCCTCTGAGAAATTAGGCCTTTCTCGCGGGACTTTATATAGAAAAATGAAAAAATATAATTTGGAATCCGTAGATTTTCGTTCATTACACAATACACAATCCTTGTAAATTTTTATGCAATTTTTGTTGGCTTTTACTTTATTAATAAGGTGTTATCATGTTTTTAGGTCTTATTTCATTTGATATTTTAAAAATTCTGTTATAATATTTTTTGGCACAATTCTTGCTTATAGCAAAATGACAACTTTTAGTTGGATTGGTTAAGATAATTTCATCAACTTTATTACAAGTAAGATATGTTAACGCCAAAAATATAACTTTTTAAAATTAGACATAATTTTAATTTGTTCAATACTCTTTTTTTCAAAAGTTCACTGCCATAATTATTTTTATTATAACTTGGTGAACTGAATATGAAAAAAAAACAAGCTCTATCATTCCCAATTTAAAATGATAATTTACTTTTAATTTATCATGGCTAACAAACTTAAATAATTAAAAAAGTTTGGGTCTTATTTTGCAACCTTATTAAAACTATTTTAATACATTAATCATTAAGATTATACTGTTAGAATTATGTTTTTATTTGTTTTGCAAAGCTTTTTTTGGGAATAATTTTTAACCGATTTTTAAATCAACAGTAATCATATCTACTTGGTAAACTTTAAAGCAATAACAATTGTTTTCAATAGGAGCAAAAAAAATGGATTACACAAAATTTCTGTATCTTTCTCAAGCAGATGTTGCAAGCCTTGACATTCCAATGAGTACAGTTATTGAACGTATTAAGGTCGGTTTTGTTGAAATGGGTAATGGTAGGGTTGAAATGCCTCCAAAACCTGGTATTCACCCCGGTCCTTCAGACGAGAATAATTATATTCACGCCATGCCTTGTTATATTCCTTCCATGAAGTCAGCAGGTATGAAATGGGTTAGTGGTTATCCTCAAAACTTGAAAAAAGGCCTACCCTATAATGCGGGAATGTTAATTTGGAATGATGCAGATACAGGAATAATTAAAGCTGTTATGGACTGCATATGGATTACAACCAACAGAACAGCAGCCGCTTCTGCTCTTTCAGCCAGATATTTAGCCAGGCCTGAATCTAAAACCATTGGTATTTATGGTTGTGGAGTACAAGGTCATATTAATTTAAAAGCCTTTGCAGGTGAATATAATTTAACAGAAGTTCATTGTTATGATCCTGTTTCAAGTCAAGCTGAAAAACTAGCCAATTATGCAAAAGAGTTAGGATTTAAAGCTATTATAGAAGAAGATCCAAAAAATGTTGTTGTTGATATGGATTTAGTAATTACAGCTGGGCCGATTATTCATACTCCACATGCAACCTTAAAAGAGGGTTGGTTAAAAGAGGGTGCTTTCGTAAGTATGGTTGATTATGATTCAGCTTGGAGCAGAGAAGCTCTTGCTGAAGCAGACCTTTATACAACAGACAACTTGGATCAATACATTTATAACAAAGACGTGAATGGATACTTCCAAAATTGCCCTGAAATTTATGCTCAACTTGGTGAACTTGTCATTGAGAAAAAAGTTGGACGTACAAATCCAAAACAAAAAACTTTTGCTTGTAATTTAGGTATTGCTTTGGAAGATATGTCTGTTGCTCCTTATATTTATGAATTGGCAGTTCAAAATAACACAGGTACTTGGTTGCCATTATAATTTATTAAAACTCCGGACAAAATTACAACATATTAATTTCACTAGAAATTATAATATACAAAAATATATTATAACAAACTTTAGGAGATAAAATGTCAGATTTGCTTACATGTGCCGAATATGAAGATTTAGCTTCAAAAATAAACTTTCCTACACAAGCTTTTATAGGCGGTGAATTTGTTGATGCAATATCAGGAAAGAAAATGGCAACCATTAACCCTGCCACAGGAAAAGAAATAGCACAAATTGCCAGTTGCGATATTGATGATGTTAATTTAGCAGTAAAAACTGCTAAAGAAGCTTTTGAAAGCGGGGTGTGGTCAAAAATGCATCCGGCTGAACGCAAAAAAATATTATTAAAATTTGCTTCATTAATCGAAGAAAACATTACTGAACTTGCCGTGCTTGAGTCAATTGACAGCGGAAAACCTGTCGGTGAATGTACAAACGTGGATCTTCCCGAAACTGTTCATTGTTTAGAATGGCATGCAGCTTATGCTGAAGCTTCTTATGGAAGTACTTCCCCTTCGGGAGCAGGAGCTTTGGGTCTTATTGAACGTGAACCATGTGGCGTGGTTGCAGCTGTTTTACCATGGAATTTTCCTTTGCTCATGGCAATGTGGAAATTGGCGCCTGCCTTAGCCACCGGAAATAGTGTAATTTTAAAACCTGCCAGCTCAACTTCCCTAACTTGCTTAAAATTAGCTGAACTTGCCACACAAGCAGGTGTTCCAAAGGGCGTATTTTCTGTTATTACAGGCCCGGGATCCCTTATAGGTGAATGTATAGGCAAACATCAAGATATTTCTGTTGTTTCCTTTACAGGCTCAACTGAAGTCGGAAAACTATTTCTCAATTATTCGGCAGAAAGTAATTTAAAACGTATTGTTCTTGAACTTGGCGGAAAAAGTGCCTTTGTTGTGCTTGAAGATGTAAAAGATTTTGATTTTGTAGCATCCCATGCTGTTGCTGCCGCTTTTTGGAATATGGGTGAAAATTGTACTGCCAACTCACGTCTTATTATCCCAAGAAAAAGTAAAGAAAAGTTTTTGGAAGCATTTTTAAAACAAGTTGAAGGTTGGAAAATAGGCAATCCTCTTGATCCTGAAAATGTACTTGGCCCAATTGTAAGTAAAGCTCAATTCAAAACTGTTTCTGATTACATTGCCAAGGGAAAAGCTGAAAATTGTAAAATAATCACAGGTGGAAATGCCCTTGATTATGGCAGTGGAATGTTTATTCCTCCTACTATTTTTGACGATGTAAGCCCAAATGCTACCATTGCTCGTGAAGAGATTTTTGGACCTGTTGTCGCCATTATTTATGTGGACTCAGATGAAGAGGCAATTGCTATGGCAAATGATACCGATTATGGGCTACATGCTTCACTTTTTACCGAAGATTTAACCAAAGCACATTTGTATGCCAGAAGATTAAAAGCAGGAACTGTTTCTGTTAATAATTTTAGCGAAGGAGATAATACTACTCCTTTTGGTGGCTACAAGCTTTCAGGTTTTGGAGGTAAGGATAAGGGCAGAGAATCTCATGAACAATATACCAACCAAAAAACAATATTTATTAATTTGGATAGATAAAAAAAATCTGTAATTACTACTTAATAAATACTTTACAACTGTGATACTATTATTTTTTGAGTATTTTACAAATACTCAAAAAATAATAGCTAATTTGTAGGAGAACCATTATGGAGACAAATAAAAAACTCCACGCTATCCATAAAGCATCAATGCGTATTTTGGAAGAAGTAGGTATTGTTTTTTATAGTGATGAAATAATAAAAATTTTAAAATCACATGGAATAAGAACTGAAGGTCAAAAAGCTTATTTTACCGAAGAGCAAATCATGTCTTGGGTAAAAAAAGCCCCCAGTGAATTTACTTTATATGCCAGAAACCCCGACCATAATATGACAATTGGCGGAGATGTTGTTAATTATGTTTCTGCAACTTGTGGCTATCGTTATATTGTTGAACCCTCCGGTGAACGTTTGGCTGTACACGATGATTTTGTTGATTTTTTAAAATTAAATCAAGTCAATCCGTGGTTTAAAATCAATGGTGGGGTCATGACTGTTCCCAGTGACTTGAGTAATGTAGATATATTTCCTACCATGCTTTTCTCTTCCATGTACTATTCTGACAAATGTATTTTTGGTGGTATGGGTGGTGCAACTGAATCTTTACATACCATGAATATGTTAAAAATTGCCATTGGTGAAAAAGAGTTATTGGAAAAATCACAGGCACTTACCTTAATCAGTGTTGACTCTCCCTTACAGTTTTCAGATGCCATGTGTGAAATGTTAATTTCTTACGTTGAACATAATCAAGCCATAATTGTAGCCCCTGCTGTCATGGCAGGTGCAAACGGCCCTGTAACTTTAGCCGGAACAATTGCTTTAACAAATGCAGAAAGTTTAGCGGGAGTGGCAGTCGCTCAGATGATCAGACAAGGCGCTCCTGTCATTTATGGAACTTGCAGTTGTTTAGCCGATATGAAAACAGGTAACTTCTCCTTTGGTACTCCTGAATCAGCTTTGGCAATTAAATACGGCGCTCAAATGGCAAAATTTTATAACTTGCCATGCAGGGGCGGCGGTTCTCTTACTGATACACCCATTCAAAACGCTCAATCAGGTTATGAAGGTATGATGTGTCTTTTGGTAGCTGCTCAAAATAAAACTAATTTTATTTTGCATAGTGCAGGTGAGCTTGGAGCGGCACGTTCCATGTCCATCGAAAAATACATTATGGACCTTGATATTATCGGCTATGTTGATTATGTGCTTAACGACATTGATATAAGTGAAGATTCTTTGGCGGTTGATTTGATTAAAGAAGTTGGAATCGGTGGTGAATTTTTTAGCCATGACCATACTTTTGAAAATTTCCGCAGTGCAACATTTATTTCGGATATTGCCATAAGGGGCGGAGTAGTAACAGAAGATGCCGATGTTGTTTTCAAAAAAAGAATTGCTGATAAAAAAGAACAAATGTTTGCAGAATACAAAAGACCGGACTTTGATAAAACAATTGAAAAACAATTGGCTAATTATTTAGATAAAATAGGTTATGATGTACGTTATTAATGTATGCATAGCAATAAGGATGTTGATATGAGTAAAAAAACAAAAACAATTGAACCATTGGCGTTTTGGCCGGCAACTTTATGTTTATTTGCATTTTTTGCAACCGGCGTTATTTCTCCTGAGTACCTTGGAAAAATTTTAGATTATCTGTTATATGCAACAGGTAAATATTTTGGTTCCATATTTTTAATGATTTTACTTGCGGCTTTTTTCTATCTTATTTTCATTTTCTTCAGTAAATATGGAAATGTTGTCATTGGTGGTAAAAATGCCAAGCCTAATTTTACCTATTGGCAATGGTTTAGTATTTGTGTTTGCTCAAGTATTGGAGCAGGTCTATTATTTTGGGGACTAGGCGAGCCTGTTTATCACCTTGCCGCACCACCTGAAGCATTGGATATTGAACCTTTTTCAAAAGATGCAGCTGTATTTGGTATTACTCAAACAGTTTTCCACTGGGGTATTTTTCAATATGTATCTTATACTATTACAGGTATTGCCATTGCTGTATCTGCTTATGATGCTAAGAAATTTTCTCTTTCCAACACCTTTGTGGGTTGGCTTGGAGAGAAAAAAGCCTATGGACCTATTGGCCATATCATTGATAGTATAGGCATATTTGCTTGTATGGGCGGACTTGGATGTACAGCAGCCATTGTTATTATGCAGATTGGAGCAGGTTTAAATGCCCTTTTTGGAATTCCCGAAACAAACATCACATATCTGTTCATAATTGGTGCATTAATGCTCTTTTTCATAACCTCATGTGTTGTGGGCTTGCAACGTGGTTTACAAAGGCTTAGTGATTTTAACACGAAACTATACTTTATGATTCTTGCCTATATTTTCCTTGTAGGGCCAACTTTCTTCATTCTTGATATGTCAACAACAGTATTTGGAAGTTATATTGGTTCATTTATGGAAAGAGCCACATTAACCAATGCCATGGTTTCCGATAATTGGGCAACTAACTGGACAGTTGTGTATTGGGGAGCTTATATTGCCGGTGCTGTATTTATTGGTATGTTCTTTGCTCGTCTTGCAAGAGGTCGTACCTTACGCCAATTTATTATAGTTACAACACTTGCACCTTCTTTGTTTACATTTGTATGGATTTCAGTTTTCGGTAGTGTTTCTATGGAACTACAAGCTTCAGGAACTGTTGATATTTGGGCAGAAATTCAAAAAAATGGTATGCAACAAACAGTTTACCAAATTTTACAAAACTTCCCAGGTGGCACTATTTTCATGGGTGGATTTTTATTGGCTGTAATTATTTCATTTGTAACATATGCCGATCCAATTTCATCAGTTTTATCAAGCTTAAGCAGTAAAACAATGAATATTGAACAAGAACCGTCAACTCCATTAAAAGTATTTTGGGGATTAAGCATAGGTACAATAGGATATTTTCTAGTCATAAGTGGAGGTATTCAAAGTATTCGTGGTATATTTGCAATTATCGGCGTTCCCATGGTCTTTGTCGGTGTTCTGCAAATGTATTCAACAACGATTTCTCTAAGACAACGCTATGAAGAACAATTCCCAAGTGAAGCGACTTCGACAGAAAGTCAATAACTTTAGAGTTTGATTATTAACTAAAAGATGGTACTGATATTATTCTAACAGTACCATCTTTTTTAATATGTATAAACAACCTAAAAGCATTTATAACATATTTTAGACAATTGTAAAATCCAGAATATTGTAAAATCCGAAATGACGTGTATGTTTTATCAAGTAATAATTCAGCTTTTATTTCAGTCTTTGTTTTAGCCAATTGATGAAGCTTGTTTTTTCATAACCAACTTTAGAACCTATCTTTATCTTTGGTGGTCCTTCACCAAGTGAATCAAGGTTTGAAAGTGTTTTGGGTGAAATAAGTCCACCTATGGCTTTTGAGGCTATTTGTCGACTAAACACAGCAGGTAAACTTTCTTCCAAGGTTTTGATGAATGTTGGAGATCCAACACATTTGAAGGGCAAAATTTCATTTTGATTTATGGGGTTGTGATTATGATATTCAGGTCGATCAAGTCTGCTATCATATTGTGGTTCGTGGTGGTTGTGGTGATCATATCGTCTTAATTGCTGATCATTTTTATTGTGGTATGGATAGGTCATGATTTCTCCTTTATTGAAAAATTTGTATTAAATCATGAGCTTCTTTACTACTAAGTTCTTCAACTTGCTTACCATGCTTCTCAAGTACTTCTTTTTCAAGAGCTTCATAGTTACCAATGCATTCAGTAAGTAAACTAATCTGTTTGGCACTTGCTGGTTTTGAGTTGCTATGGTTGTAGTTTTTTGGTTTATTTGACAAAACATCTTTACTTTGAGCATGCATGAGCTCTTTTTGATTTATACATTCATCTGAGACATATTGCTTTTGTACTGCCAACGATGACTTGACCTTTTGCAAGTTGAGATGAGCATTTTGTCTGGCTCCTTCGATAATGAAAACAGAATCAGTACAATCCTGACTTGCTGAATTTGCAACACCAAAGGTTTTGAACCTTGTATCGTTTATAGCACATTCTGTTTCAACAATGGCTGTTAAATCATTATGTTCCATGGGAAATTGAGTAATTGTTTCTAAAATGAAATCGTTATTATTTTTCATGGTTAATTCCTTGTTAAATGTTATAAATGTATGTATACTGAGGCTATCTAAGTACATTGTAGGTTTTACATATAATAGTGTATTTTTAAATAAAAAAAGATCACCGTGAAAGATGACCTTTTTTATTTGCTATTTATTTTCTGATATGAACCTTGCTAAAATAAATCATATTTTTTTATAATCCTGTTGAAACTTGTATGATATTTAATCATCAACATCAAGGTTGTCCATTAACTCTTTGACAAAAGCAAAAGGATTACTTAAATCTTTATTTTCTTTTATATCTTCAATTGCTTGTGTTGCTATCACATCTGACTCTCTGAAATTGACTTATTGATGCTAGAGCTACTCCCCAAAATTTGGACAGGTGTGTTAGAGTGTAATCACACAAGGAGG
>CAYJGE010000043.1:0-20843 GCA_964369835.1 uncultured Mailhella sp. | reverse complement strand
GAAAAAAACGAGTTTTTCCCCCTCAAACTCCCCCTTTCCTTAAAAAACATTTTTTTCAACAATGATATAACTATTTTGATTTATTTATATTTTACTAAATTTAAAAAATCAAAAACCATACCAAAATTGTGATTTTTGAAAACCGGAATGGCGTGGGGGAAACCCCATTTTTTTTGAACTAATCCATGACGCTTAGTCTCACTTTGTTCGACATAAGCTGGGTGAGTTTTCCCCCTTAAACGTAAGCAATCGCTTCCCCCCTTCCTTAAAAAACATTTTATCAAATAACAATATAACTATTTTGATTTATTAATGTTTTATTTAATGTTTAAAATCAAAAATCATGCCATAATTATGGTTTTTAAAAACCGGAATGGCGTGTAAAATCACCATGTTTATATATATTTTCAAATCAATTTATAAGATAATATTAAATAAAAATCAAGGATAAAACTTTATACAATTAATTCATCGCAATAAAATCAACTAAATTTACATCATAAATTTCATCTTTACAATGAAATTTTGCTTTGTTATTATTTTAAAATAACAAATAACAGTTTGTGTTAAAAATAATATTTTTATAAATTAGAATAACGTGATTTTAATAATAAAATGTAAATATTAATAAAAGGAATTTAATATGTGTGGAGTTTTAGGAATAAGCGGACATAGTGAAGCCTCAAGATTAGCCTATTTTGGCTTGTATGCCCTACAACATAGAGGTCAAGAATGTGCAGGAATTGCCACTTTTGACGGAAAAAATCAACGTTTGTCCGTTGGGGCCGGATTGGTTCATGATGTTTTTCAAGAAGATGATTTACAAAATCTTGAAGGAAATTTTGCGGTAGGTCACATTCGCTATGGTTCATCAGAAAACAGAGGAGTAAGAAGTGCTTTACCTCTTGCGGTCAGAATGGGTGGAGGTTTGCAACTTTCCATTGCCCATGACGGAAGATTATTAAATGCTTTTAAACTTCGTAAAGATTTGGAAGATGAGGGTGCAATTTTTCAAAGTAATTGTGATACAGAAATTTTTGTCCATTTAATCTCACATCTTTTAAAAAATCATAGTTTGGAAGATGCAATTTTGCAAGCTTGTGAAAAAGTAATCGGGTCATATTCCATTGTAATTATGGCAAATGACAGATTGATTGCTCTGCGCGATCCACATGGTTTTCACCCTCTTTTAATTGGTAAAATGCCCGATGAGGATTCCATTGTTTTTGCCTCAGAAAGCTGTGCATTTGATTTACTCGAAGCAGATTATATTAGAGATGTGCAACCGGGAGAAATGGTTGTGGTTAATCAAGAGAATGAACTTAGCTCTTACTGTTTTGCAAAAAACAATAAGGTTAGTCAATGTATTTTTGAACTCGTCTATTTTGCTCGCCCTGATTCCATAATTTTTAATGGAGAAAGTGTTTATCAATGCCGCAAAAAAATGGGACATACCATGGTCAAAGAAAACAAACCTGAAGTTGATTGCGTAATCCCCTTTCCCGATTCAGGAATTTATGCAACACTAGGTGCAGCCCAAGAAGCCAATGCCCCATATGAACATGCCCTTATCAGAAACCACTATGTGGGAAGAACTTTCATTCAACCAACTCAAAGCATGCGTGAATTTTCAGTTAGAGTAAAGCTAAACCCTGTGAAATCCATGATAAAAGATAAAAAATTAATGATTTGTGATGATTCCATAGTACGAGGCACAACAGTTAGAACCAGAGTTTCAAAATTAAGACGTTTGGGTGCAAAGGAAGTTCACTTTCGAGTCAGCAGCCCGCCTGTAAAATATCCCTGCTGTTATGGAGTGGATTTTCCATCACAAAAAGAATTGATTGCAACCCATTTAAGCCCTGATCAAATACAATTGGAACTTGGACTTGACAGTTTGCACTATTTGACAATCGAAGGATTGATGAGCACCGTTTCCTGTCCCAATTCTTTTTGCACTGCCTGCTTTACAGGTGAATATCCCATCAAATATGCGGAAGAATAATTTTTTCTGAGGCATTAAATTCCAAGGGATTCCCCACTCAAACTCCACATTATGCCAATTTGGGGGCTTTGCCCCCACATGATTCCCTTTGCAAACCCCAATGATTTTTTCAAACTTTGTTTGAAAAAATGGCAAAAACAAGAAATTTTCACTAATTAATTGTAATAAAATATCTTTTAATATAAGAATCGGAATGACGTGCCTCAAATGTAAGCAATTGCTTCCCCCTTTCCTTAAAAAAACAAATTTTATGAATTAATCACAGATTTTATACTTATTTTTTAGAAAACTATTTTATTAAAGCATTAAATTCCAAGGGCATAAAAATACAAAAGTATTTTTATGCCCTTGGTTTAAAGTTTTTTGAAGATGGGGGTCTGGAGGGAAGAAACTTTTTTTCAAAAAAGTTTCTTCCCCCAGAAAAAAATTAATCTCTGCGACCTCTGTCACCGCGTCCTCTTTCTCTGTTATTTGAGCGAGGTGGGCGAGCTGTGTCTTCAGGATTCCATTCAATGCCTTGTTCTTCGAGAAGAACAACTTTATGACTGGCTCTAACTTTATCACCGTTTACTTCAATGACTTTTACCATTAATTGATCTCCAAGTTTCAATGCATCTTCCACTTTTGCAATACGTGAAGTGCTGATTTGTGAAATATGAACAAGGGCTTCAAGGTTTGGCATAAGTTCAACAATGGCACCAATTTCAAGAATTTTAATAACTTTTGCTTGATAATTTTTACCAAGTTCAGCTTTTTGATCGTAAATTAAAATCATTTCCTTGGTTTGTTGCATGGATTCTGATGTTGGAGCAAAAATGCTGATAATTCCTCTGTCATCAATATCAATGCTGGCGCCTGTTGCGGCTGTGAGGGCTTTAATATTTTTGCCTCCGGGCCCAATAATCATACGAATAACATCGGGGTTGACAGTGATTTGCTCATGTTGAGGAGCATAAACTGAAAGTGATTTGCGATATTCGGGCAAAGTTTCAAGCATTGTGTTTAAAATATGCAAGCGGGCTTCCTTGGCTTGAGCCATGGCGCGAGCCATTACCTCAGTAGGTAATCCATTGACTTTAATGTCCATTTGTACAGCTGTAATTCCGTCTTTGCTACCTGCAATTTTAAAATCCATATCGCCGAGAGCATCTTCATCACCCAAAATATCGGTTAAAACAATATAATCTTCATCTTCTTGAATTAATCCCATGGCTACTCCGGCAATGGGGGTCTTGATTGGTACGCCTGCATCCATTAATGAAAGGCAACCACCGCAAACAGCGGCCATAGAAGATGAACCATTTGACTCTAAAGTTTCGGAAACAATTCTAATTGTAAAAGGAAATTGATCTTGTGCAGGTAAAATTGACTTTAAAGCTCTTTCGGCAAGATGTCCATGCCCAATTTCACGCCTTGAAACTCGAACAGGTTTGACTTCGCCAACACTAAAGGGAGGGAAATTATAATGAAGCATGAAATGCTTGACTTCATCACCATTTATTCCGTCAATTCTAAGTTCATCACTGCCTGAACCCAGAGTTGTAACAACCAATGATTTTGTTTCACCCCTTGCAAAAAGTACGGAACCATGAGTTCTTGGCAGAACTCCGGCTTCAATTTCAATGGGGCGAACAGTCTTGGTATCCCTATTGTCAATTCTTGTGCCTTCATTTTTAATTCTTTGTCTGACTATTTTCTTTTCGAGACCGTCTAAAATATTACCGATTTCCTTAAGGGCATCTGCGTCCTCGGCATATTTTTCATCTTCAAGCATAAGGTTTTTAACCTTAGTTTTAACAGCTTTTCTGGCATCTTTGCGTTCTAATTTGTCGCAAACTCTAAGAGCATTTTCCATGCCTGCTTCAAGGGCCAATTTTTCAACTTGTGCATAAAGTTCGGCATCATCTTCTTTTGCCACAAATTCAGTTTTTTGCTTGCCCACAAGTTTTATAAATTCTTTTTGAGCTTCAATAAGAGGTAAAATTGCCTTATGTCCCCACTCAAGAGCTTCAATAATAATTTCTTCAGGAACAAATTTTGCTTCACCTTCAACCATTACAACAGCAGTTTCAGAGGCTGCAAAGACCAAGTCCAAATCACTTTCTTCAAGTTCTTTTGTGGTTGGATTAATAACAAATTCTCCATTAATTCGACCTAGGCGAGCTCCTGCAATGGGTCCATCAAAAGGAATATTGGAAATACAAAGGGCTGCGGATGCTGCTGTTATGCAAAAAACATCGGGAATATTTTGTCCATCTGCTGAAAGAACCTGAGCAAGCACTTGCACCTCATTCCCATAACCTTTTGGAAATAAAGGACGAATTGGACGGTCAATCAAACGTGAAATCAAGGTTTCACTATCACTTGGACGACCTATTTCACGTCTGAAATAATTTCCGGGGATACGCCCTGCTGCATACATTTTTTCGCTGTATTCAACAGTAAGAGGAAAAAAGTCTTTGGGAGTTTCAAGGGGGGTTTCACAAACAGTTGTAAAACATACCATTTCTTCACACTGTACCCAAACAGCTCCGGCTGCTTGTCTGGCAAGTCTGCCTGTTTCAAAAATAATTTCCTTACTACCCAGCTTTGCAGTAATTCTGGTTGAGTTTAATAAATTCATTTTTTCTCCTTTCTAAGGAGACTCTGCGAATAAATTTGAAGTGTTTCAAAGCTATACGCAGATCCTCCTTATTATTACGATTTAAAGTGTTTGGTTAATCCATGTTATTCTATTTTATTCCATGTTAAACCATTTTATTCCATATTGAAAAGTACAATTTTTATTTCTTACCTATTTAATCCATACTAACTTTAAAAATTATAAATAATAGCATAAATTTTGATTAATTTTGCATTGTGCAAATTTTTTGTAAAAATAAAAATTTTAAAAAATTAAAAGACCTCTACATAATTTTATGCAGAGGTCATGAAACAAATATTATTTACGTAAGCCTAATTTTTCAATTAAAGCACGATAACGTTGAACATCTGTTTTTCTCAAAAACTTTAAGAGCTTACGACGTTGCCCTACGAGTTTTAATAGACCTGCACGAGAATGAAAATCTTTCTTATGTTCTTTAAAGTGATCAGAAAGCCCGTTAATTCTGGCAGTTAAAAGGGCAATTTGTACTTCCGGGGAACCTGTATCACCTTCATGTTTAGCATAAGAGGTGATTACATTTTTCTTTTGTGCTGCATCCATTACCACAGCAATATCCTCCTGTCCATGTTTCCATGGAGTTAGTTTGTTACCAGTCCCCTAAGAATTTTCCACACTTCTTGCTCTCCTTCATGATCGGCAATTGCCAATGCAATCACCTTATCGGAGTGACTTAAAAATGCCTTGGCATTTAGTGTAAAAATCCCAAATTCAGGGCGATGCAAAATAAAATTTCCATTGGCTATTTTCTTGGCCTCAAGTAAGTTTACTTCATGAACATTCCATGCCGGCAAGGCATTTTGAATAGGAACAACTTTTTCTTGAAAATTATCGCAATTATTTAATAAATCTTCAAGTTCAAAGGCATCATCCAAATAAAAAGGGTGACTGTATGTTCGTGTTAGTTCCGTGAGCATTGCTCCGCAACCTAATCGCTTCCCCAAGCTGTGGGCTAGGGAGCGTATATAGGAGCCGGAACTACACTTTACCTCAAATCGCACAAACGGAAAATCAAGATTAATGATTTTCGCTTGCGAAATAAAAATTTCTTTGTTTTTAATTGGTACTTCTTTGCCTGCTCTTGCCAATTTATAAAGAGCCTGCCCATTATGTTTTGCGGCCGAATAGGGAGGAACTTCTTGAATACTTGCTCCAAGCCAATCACTGACCACATCTTGAACATCTGAAGGGCTTATATGTGAAAAATCATTTTCTTCGATTATTTCACCCTCAGCATCCCATGTATCTGTCACAGTTCCTAATTTTAAAACCCCTATATACGTTTTTTCTCCTGCTTCCAAAAGATAGGAAGAAATCTTAGTCGCTTCACCAAGTAAAACAATAAGTAAACCTGTTGCCATGGGGTCAAGAGTGCCTGCATGCCCTATTTTTTTTTGCCCCAAGCGTTTAAGCCTGCTTATTGCCCTAGCCGAACTAAGTCCTTTAGGTTTATTTAAAAGTAAGATACCGTGTTGCTGTTCCATATATTTTATACCAAAACAAATTTAATTACTTTTATTCATTTTAGCCATTTTACCAAGTAAAATTCCTAAAAAATTTAAAAATTCACAATTATTTTTGCTTTATTTACTAATTTCATAATTGAATAAAATTAATATATCAAAACCACAACTAAGTCTAGTAAAAAATTACACTATTTTTTTTCAAAATTTTCCTGTTTACCATGCAATTTGATTTTTATTGTTATATTAACGTAGCTTATTGTATATTATTTCAATAAAACAATTTTGAAATATAGATGTTTAATATTCTTAATAACATAAATTTTGAAACTTGCTAAATTTAGACGTATTTTGCAAAACCTAAATCAACTTTATATACTACTTTCAGACCGATTTTCCTTGTCAAAATTTTGAGTAATATTAATTCAAAACTTGGAAAAATTTTCCCATATATTTTATAACATATTATAATTTTAATACAAATTTTAATTGGTATGAAATTTGCTTACAAGTAAATATCTTTATAATGGAGGTAATTATGAAAAATTATATTTTACCGATAATGCATGTATTTGAAGTTGAACCAAAACAAGTTTCTGCCTATGCAGAGTTTCCCATAAATCTAAGCTGGGCATCTAGTATGATACCTGGACAAGATGCAAGATATATTATTCAAAAAAAAGCATTATTATATGATTTGGTAGCCTTACCGATTGATAATCAACCTGAAAAAAATAAACATTTTTATACAAAATTACCTGAATATCATGAATTTTGGGAAGAAAAATATCCTATGTTCAATATGCATACAGACTACTCAGCTGTTTTACAATAAAAATCAAGCCTGAAAATTTAAAGAAATACCGATTAAATCTCTATAAAAATTTAAAATTTTCAGGCTTGGAATATTTAATTATTCGGGTGTCCAAATTACTTCAACATTTCCTTTACCAAGTAATTCATTCTTTTTTAAATCCCATGTCAGTTGATTGGCGGCGCCAATAATATCTTTCCCGCCAAATTCTGAAGTATTTGGAAAATTAATTAAACTTGTTTTATCATCAAACAAAAGCAATTCACTTTTTACAAAATTTGCATCTTTTTGAGCATAGACATTTTTAATTAATCTTAACTTAGTATTTTCATCATATATAAAACCATTATTTGCTTTTATTTCCAATAGTCCGTCGGAATTATCATAAAAATTATCAGATGAAAGTTTTGGTTTATTTAATGTATTATTTATCAGTATTTCATCAAATAACATTTCTTTGGGCAAAACCTGTTGGGTGGTTTGATTTTGACCTATATTATCATCATTGGCATTATATAATAAAATAGGACTATTTAAACTCAAGATGGAAGTTTCATCACGTAATGTAGCCCAATTTGCCATTAATCGCCATTTTTCAAGACCACCTTGTCCTTGCACTAAAAAAATTTCCCTAAGTGCCAAATTTACAACATCACTATTGTAATTTTCCAAGGCTGTTTCATCAAAGTCAGCAGAAAAGTCATAATTTTCTTGATTTTCAAAACCATCCTGCCTTTTCATATTCTCATAATAAACTAAAATATCTTGAACTGAATTAATATCTAATTCTTCAAAGTTATTATGATTAATTTCTTCAAATAAAATATCACCTTTCAGCAAAGATTCTATATCCTCTGAACGTTCAACATCTTCAAGCCTATTGGCAGCATAATTATCTGACCAATTTTTCCAAGCTTGAAAAATTCCATATAGTATAAAACATATTACAACCAAAAAAAACAATGGATATAGTTTTTTATCATTTTTTCTAACTGTTTTTTCTGACATTTTTAACATACTCCAAGATCTGAACCTTCTGCACCATACATACTGTTTAATATCAATTAGTTCAGCTGACTTTCTTTTTGGGGAAAACAATATTTATTGAAAATAAGAATAAAATCTGTGACAATTTTGCAAAATTTATTTTTTAAGGAAAGGGGGGAAACAGTTACATTTGAGTACGCCATTCCTGTTTTCAAAAATCATAATTATAACATGATTTTTCATTTTAGACATTAAATAAAATATAAATAAGTCAAAATAGTTACATCTCTATTTGACAAAATGTTTTTTCAGGAAGGGGGGAGTTTGAGGGGGGAAAACTCATTTTTTCAAAAAAATGGGGTTTCCTCCCTCAATAAAATACACTAAAATTATTTAAAACCGATGTGATTTCATTTTTTTATCCAATAAGACGCCGGCGTAGGACCTTCTTGGCAGGCCAAAATAAATTCGACAACTTCTCTGACTGCCCCTTCTCCACCTTTTGCTTTTGTGATATACAAAGCCACTTGCTTAACTTCATCAACAGCATTGGCTACTGCCATGGGTAAAACCACATGACAAAGAGGATCCAAGTCAATTATATCATCACCAAGATATGCCATTTCTGAAAAACTAATATTTTGTCTTTTTGCTATTATTTCAAGAGGTTCAAGCTTACTGTAATATCCACAGTGATATTCTGTCACTCCAAGTGGTTTCATGCGTGCTTCCACACAAGGATCTTGTCGGCCAGTAATAATTCCAACTCCAATCCCGGCATACATTGCTGTTTTTATGCCTATCCCATCAAGAACATTGAAAGATTTTAAAGTCTGCCCATTACAATCCATTAATATTTGACCATTGGTGCAAACACCATCCACATCTAAAACTAAAAATTTGACTTTTTTTGCTTTTTCAATCACATTCTTTTCTATATGACTGATATCTCGATGTTTAAACTCAGGATAATTAGCACTCACTTAAATACTCCAAATTTTGACCAATTGGCTCAAAAGATTTTCCAACTGAGAAAGGGGTAAACTATTTGGCCCATCGCAAAGAGCTTGGTCCGGATTTGGGTGAGTTTCTAAAAAAATCCCATTAACTCCGGCAGCTGCCGCCGCTTTTGCAAGCGGCACCACAAATTCCCTTTGTCCACCTGATGATGTACCTTGTCCCCCCGGCAATTGAACGGAGTGGGTTGCATCAAAAATAACAGGAACATTAAAGCTTTGCATAATAGGAAAAGAGCGATAATCAACCACCAAATTATTATAGCCAAAACTTGCCCCTCTTTCAGTCAACAAAACTTTTTCATTGCCAAAGGAAAACAATTTTTCTTTTACATTCTTCATGTCCCAAGGGGCTAGAAATTGACCTTTTTTCACATTGATAATTGCATCGGTTTGAGCACAAGCATAGAGTAAATCAGTTTGGCGACACAAAAAAGCCGGAATTTGTAAAATATCGGCAACTTCTGAAACTGGCTTAACCTGATCTACCGTATGAATATCGGTAACAATCGGTAATCCCGTTTCTTGCTTAATTTTTAAAAGCCAATCCAAGCCTTTTTCCATTCCATGGCCTCTAAAACCGGTGGAAGAGCTTCGATTGGCTTTATCAAATGAACTTTTAAAAACAGCCACCAAATTCAAAGAATTACAAATTTCTTTAAATGTCATGGCAACTTCAAGAGCCATTTCATAACTTTCAAGAACACAAGGACCTGCAAAAACAAAATTATTTTGACATAATTTATTATATAAAGACAAGTTTACTCCAATATTTTCAACATTTAAACCATTACTGTTTTAAGACAATAATCATAAAATATTTATTTTTGTTATAAAATCAAATATTACAAAGCAAAATTATGTATATTTAGGCTCTTCTGAGCGAATTACCTGAAAAGCCTTATTGGCTTTTAGTGTACCCGGCAACCCCCAATATTTTATAACACCTTCAACGGTGCAAGGCAATAGTTGCTCAACATCTGTTTCCAAAGTAACAATATCACCAATTTTTAAACGTAATAGTTGATTACTGGTTATTTGCGAAGTGCCAAGCCCAACTTTTAAATCCACAGGAGTTTCCAAAAGACGATCTTTCAAACGCCCAACCCACGCATGGTCAATTTCCAAACGCTCACTTTGATAGTTTGCATTTAGTTTGGATCTGATGGGTTCAATTGTTGAATAGGGTAAACATAAAAGCATTGATCCCATTGAGTTATCAAGCTCTACTTCATAATTGATTACAACAACAACATCGCTTGGCGGAACAATTGTAGCAAATTGTGGATTGATTTCAGATCTGACAAGTTCTAATCTTACATCATGGACAGGATGCCATGAATCCGCCATAATATCAAGAGCTATTCTAATAACCCTATCAATAATAACCTGCTCTATTCTTGTAAATTCACGCCCTTCCACCTTTGGCTGTGAGCCTGCTCCTCCAAAAACACTTTCCACCAAAGAAAATACCAAACGTGCATCAACTATCATTAATGCATTGCCCCTTAGTGGTTCCATTTTAAAAATATTAATACTGGTTGGAACAGGAAGTGAACGCATAAATTCACCAAATTTTGTCATATCAATGGAAATAGGTGATATTTCAACACGTTTTCTGATTGCATTGGTTAGTGCATTGGTGCAAAGCCTTGCAAAACGATCATTTATTATTTCCAAAACAGGCATACGCCCACGAATAATTCTGTCTTGATTTACAAGGTCAAAGGCAATAATCCCATCCGAGTCTTCAAAATTATCATCATCAAGATCCAAGTCGCCGTCAGAAAGTCCATTTAATAGAGCATCAACTTCATCTTGGGCAAGAAATTTATTCATTACTTAAGCCTCAATTATTTTTATATTATTTATTTCACGCTGAAAAAGTCAATCTTTTGACTTCTTCAAAGACACACTGACTTTGAGTGCCACTTTATCATATTTACTTCATAAATATTCTCTAAGGCTTCACACAATATATAAGCCTCATACAAATAATTTGAAGTTCATGTCTTTCTTATCGGCTAAAATTTTAAACAATTTAGTAAATTTAAGAAAATGCTGATTAATTTTTTTTTGGGGTGAAAACTTTGTTGAACAACCTATAAAACCAATTCTATTTTATTCCACGTGGCTAGGGTTTTTCCATCCATTTTCAAAAATTTATAATATTAACAATGAGTTATAAAATTTTACTCTTAGATAAAATGAGAAAAAGTCCACCTTAAATCAATTTAAATTTTTTATAGCGATTTAATCAACGTTTCCTTAAATTATATATTTTGAGGTTTACAATGATTTATCCATGCCTGTACAACTTCTTCTAAGCGTTGGGGAGAAATGGGTTTTGTAATATGTTCATTCATACCCGCTTCACGAGATTTTACATAGTCTTGAGCTAAAGCATTTGCAGTCATTGCAATTATAGGAACATTATTCACATCAGTGGCATACTCATCAATATTTTCAATATGTCTGATACGATGGCTTAATTCATATCCGTCCATTTCAGGCATTTGAATATCTAAAAAGATAAAATTATAGCTATTTTCTTTAATTTTTTCCAAGGCAACATAACCGCTTGACACAGCATCAACTTCAATATTTAATTTTTTCAACAATGCCTTTGAAACTTCCCTATTAACTTGATTGTCATCAACAACCAAAGCTTTGATACTACTATCAATTTCAACATGTTTTCCGACAAATACCTTTTCAACATCTTCATCATAGCTCACAACTTCAAAAACAAAATTTACAATAAACTCTGCTCCACCTGTATTAAGTGGAATAATTGAAATATTTCCGCCAATTAAGTCAATTAAATTTTTTGTTACTTCAAAACCGATTCTTGAACCTTTAAAGTAATCATTCATTTCAAAAGATGAAAAAGTATGAAGAGAGAGCAAAGTTTCTATTTCATTGGTCGTTACATTTACCCTACTGTTATCTCTTATTTTAAAACATAATGAAGCATAGGCCTTATCGGAATGCTTGGATATGGATATGGGAGCAGACTGAGTGACTTCAAAAATTATATCACCTGTTTCAGTAACTTCGATGGCATTATCCAATAGATTTTGCATGATTTGATAGATACGAGGAGGGTCTCCGATAATCACTTTGGGCAAATCTTCATCTTTTTTAATAATTAAATTAATATTTTTATCATATAAAGTTGAATGAAAATAATGAACTAAATTTTCAATTAATTCGTCAACAAAAAATGGAATATTATCAAGTTTAATATTATCATTTTCAAAATTTGTATAGTCAATAATATAATTTGTTATCTGTAAAAGAGAATTTGCCGAAAAATAAATTTTCGCCATTTGATCTTGCTGTACATTATCCAAATTACTTGTATCGAAAATATAGCTAAAACCAAGAACACTATGGATAAGACCTCTCAGTTCTCTACTGATTTCATTTGTAAATAAAGTTTTACCTTTTATCGTTTCCTTTGTCAGAAGAAGTGCTTCATCTAGGTATTGATTATTTTTATCTAAACTTTCTTGTAATAATTGCCCTGTTTCTTTATAATAAGCAAGTTCTTCTTCATATTTTTGCCTTAAGCATACAACTTCTGCATTTAAATCATCTAACTTTTTAAGTTCAGTTTCAGAATGTGAGATTAATTCTACATTGCCTTGCAAATTTTCTTTATTTCCATTTGTCATTTCATTGATAGGTGTGTACATTTCTAATAAAACTCCAAAAAAATTAATAAAAATAACATGATAAAACAGTCAAATTCAAAACCTCAATTAATAAAAAGAAGTCGATTCTTACACATATTTTATAATAGTCAACCATTACATTAACATATCAAATTGTTCAAGTTTTTTCATTGTTTTATCATTTTGAAATTTATTTTTTTAAAAACTGAGATTCCTCCCAAGAAAAATCACCGCATAACAATGAGTTTGTAAATAAAAATTTCATAAAATTACAAAACCTTAAACACTTTATAAAACTTATATACAAAGCAAATTTTCTGTGAGACCTCGCACAAAACATTATGCAGAGGTCTCAAAAACAATTCATAATGAAAAAACTTTATAAAAAAATATAGCATGCATAAACTACAAAGTCAATATTTAGTTCATGCTGAAAAACTCAATTTCACGTCAACACCCACGTGATTCCGGGTTGAGAGGGGAAACCCCATTTTTTTGAACTAGAGCAGTTTCAATAAAGATTGAAACTGCTCTACCCCATATAACTTTCAAAAAGCAATCATTTAACGAAGTGGCAAAGCCACTTCTATTCTTGCTTTTTGCACTTCAATGTCGCCATGCTCCAATGAAGTGATTAGGGCATTTTAGGACAATTCTTTTCCAAAAATGCCCTAATCCATGACGCTTAGTCTCACTTTGTTCGACATAAGCTGGGTGAGTTTTCCCCCTCAAACGTAAGCAATCGCTTCCCCCCTTCCTGAAAAACATTTTTTCAAATAACAATATAACTATTTTGATTTATAAATATTTTATTTAGTGTCTAAAATCAAAAATCATGCCATAATTATAGTTTTTGAAAAACCACAGTCATGACATAATTTAAAACCTCCGCATAATTTATTATACAGAGGTTTTAAAGGATAATTTGCAAATCAAACTCGATCAAGAACAGGCAAAACCATGTTTCATCTTTAACCGATTGGTTTTTATAATTTTTCACCTACACATAAATTTTATAAAAAACTATAGAATTTTATACCCTGATTCCGTTATTAATACAACATGTTCCCAACGAACACCACCAAAATCAGAAAAATAAAGCCCTGGCTCCACAGTAACAACCATACCCGGCTCCAATATTTTATTGCTTCTTAAACTTAGCCTTGGTTCTTCATGTACTTCAATCCCAAGCCCATGCCCTAAAGAATGGGTAAAAAATTTATTAAGATCATATTTTTCAAAATATTTTAAAGCTGCCAAATGAATTTCTTTACATAAAACTCCGGGAGCAATTTTTAAAATAGCTTCTTCCTGAGCATTTTTAACATGTTCGAGTATATTTAAAAATCTTGGATTAACGTTTTCGCCAACCCAAAATGTTCTGGTTTGATCGGAACAATAATTATTATACCTTGCCCCAACATCAATGAGAACATGACAGTTTTCAGTTAAAATACTATCTTTTTCAGGGCAATGATGTGGCCTTGCCGCATGCCTGTCTTTTGCAACAATAGATGGAAAACTAAGTTCAGATGCCCCATTTTCCCTAAAAAATTTTTCAATCTGATAAGCAACTTCATATTCACTTATCCCATTCTTTAAAACAGAAGGTACAAAGTCAAATAAACGATGATTTAATTTCAAGGATTCTTCTATGGCAGAAATTTCATACTCATCTTTAATTAATCGCAAATCTTCAACCAAACCGTCAGCTTCTTCAACATTCAAATCACAAAATATCTTTTGAAAAGCATTATAACTTAACGTATTGGCTTCAAATCCAATCTTACCACCACCAATTATTTTTTTTATAAATAAGCGTACATCTTCATGGGTAGAATTATAAATAACAATATTTTTTTCTTCAAAAAGAGTTAAGGCAACTTCAAAAAACCTTGAATCCGTCAAAAGATAATCTTCACCCTTAGCTGTTATAAGTAAATATCCCGAACTTTCATTACATTGACTGTCATGAAGTTCAAAACCTGATAAATAATAACGATTTGCTGCATGAGAAATAAACAAAGCATCTAATTTTTCATCAACTATTTTTTTTTTCAATTTTTCGCGTCTGGTGGAATAAATTTCTAAATTCATATCTGCTCAATTTGATTTAATTTTAAATGTCTATGTTCAAGGGTTATAGAATAACCGGCCTTAGTCAGAGCCTTATCTAAAATATTTGTCATGGCAACGGATCTATGCTGCCCACCCGTACAACCAATTGCCAAGCAAAGCCGATAGCGACCTTCACTTTCATAATAAGGCAATAAAAATTTGATATATTCTAAAAATTTATCTCTAAATTCCTTAAAAGTGTACTCTTTAAAAATATAGTTGATCACATCCACGTCAAAACCTGTCATTTTTTTTAATTTATCATCAAAATAAGGATTTGGCAAAAAACGCATATCAAAAACCAAGTCAGCTTCTTTTGGCACTCCATACTTAAAACCAAATGAAATCAAATTGATATGCATTGAAAAAATATTTTCGGAAAAATTTGAAAAATATTTTTGAATATATCTTCTTAAATCATGAATAGAAAAATTTGAAGTATCCACAATAAACTGAGATACTTCTTTTAAAGGTTGTAAAAAGGCTTTTTCTCTTTCCAAAGCAATTTGTAAAGTATAACCTTCCTTTTCAAGGGGGTGAGGTCTTCTTGTGGTAGCATAACGTTTTAGTAAAACATCATTATTTGCCTCTAAAAAAATTATGGAACAAGCTAATCCTTGCCCATGCAATGAATTTAAAACAGGTATAATTTCCTGTAATGAAAGATCTTTTTGTTGTTTATTTAAATCAATACCAAGAGCCAAGCCTTTAAATGTTCGCATTTTGGGTTTTTGGGCAAGGTTTGCAAAGTCTAATATCAGACTTGGCGGAACTCCATCTGTTGTTAAATAATTTAAATCTTCAAAAACTTGCAGAGCTGTACTTCTTCCTGCCCCTGATTGACCACAAACAAGTAAAATTTGCATTAAATTAATAGTATTCATGGAATAAAACTCTTTCCATTAATTTTTATAAAAGCACTGTTTTATTTTCTTGCCAAAAAAAATAATTTAAGGAAACAAAGATTAAATCACGTTTCCTTAAATTATGAAACCTCGTACAATAAATATGCCGAGGTTTCAAATTATTTTAAACTATTGGATCAATAATGCCAAATTCACCATTTTTCTTTCGATAAAGAACATTTATCCTATCAACTTCAGCATTAATAAAAACTAAAACTTCATTAACACTTTGCTCAAACTGCATAATGGCTTCATCAATATGAAGCGGTTTTGGAACAAAATTTTCTGTTCCGCTAACCACAGTAACGCCATCTTCATTTTGCAATTCATAGGTATAAATATCAATATTAACATCATTACGGCTTTTGCGACGACTTTCGTTCTGTTTACTTGCAGATTTACGCACTTGAGATTCAAGTTTATCTGTTACCATGTCAATACTTGCGTACATATCAGACGAGTTTTCGGTTGCATTGATATTTAGACCTTCACCTGTAAGTTGAACTTCAACTTTTTGCCTAAATTTATCTACAATCAAAACCACGTGCATAGTTAAAGCTGGTGCCCTACCAAGAAAACGTCCGACTTTTTCAAAACGACGTCTAGCATATTTCTTGAGATGTTCGGAGGGGTCAAAATTCTTAAATGTAAAATCAATATTCATAAAAAACCTCCAGAGAAAATATATTTTGAATACAATAAATCTTTTATCATATTCCTTTAAAAATAATATATACTAAAACCATAAAATTGTCGATATTTTTTTTATAAAAAACAAATTGAATTTTAAATTATTTTTTTACTCTTAAACATACGATAAGATCTTATAATAAATTATTTTAAATCAAAACGTTAAAAATCTAAACAGATTGGTTCTCGGTTTTCAAAAATCACATGTTTTTTATATCCAAAACTTGAGGCAAATTTTGCAAGCTCATCAAATTCATAAGCCACAGTATTCACACTATGAGTATCGGAAGCAAAACTGATTGGAATATCAAGTTTTGCAACAAGTTCCATTATTTTAGGAGCAGGGTGAATTTGTTTACACCTTTTTTTTAGCCCTCCTGTTGAAATCTCAAGAACCATGTTGGCCTTTTTTATTTCACAAAGAGCATTTTCTATGGAAATCATGGCTTCTTTTGTCTCAAGCCATTTATTAAAATTTTCAATGCTGGGGATTTTCACAAAATCAGGGTGGGCAACAATATCGGCCTTACCCCACTTGGCAAGCTCAGCCGTGAACTCATAATATTTTTTATAAAATTCAAACTTTTCTTCCAATGTTGTTGACTCAAAATTCCATAATCCAATATTTTGCTCTCCAACAAAATGAATTGTACCAATAATATAATCAAAAGGATATTTTTGAATAATATGATCCATCCAAAATGAATGGCTTGGGGTAAAATCAAGCTCCACTCCCAATAAAACATTTGGCAAATTTTTATTTTCCAAATCAAGATTTTTTCTTTCTTTTAACTTTAATACATCATGAACATAATCATCGAAGGCTTGATATAAATCACCTTCACGATATAATAGACATGAAAAACCTTCAGGTAAAGGACTATGTTCCGAAAAACCAAAATATTTTAATCCCATTTCTATGGCTTTTTCATACATTTCTTCAACTGTGTTCAAAGCATGAAAATAATCGGTGTGAACATGTATGTCTGCCGTAATCATAATTTCTCCTGATATTTATTCAAAAAACTTTTTGCGTGATCGTCAAACGAAATTCACGTCAATCCGCTTGTGAAAATTATTTTCAAAAATAAAAATACTTAAAAATTATTTTTTAAAAAACAAATGTAAAACAATATGTTATAAAAATTATTTTTTAAGGAAAGGGGGAGTTTGAGGGGGAAAAACTCGTTTTTTTCAAAAAAACGTGGTTTTCCTCCTCAAAAAATACAAAAACGGATTGACATGAACGAAATTGGACAAAAAATCAATCTTTATATTTTTCATAAATCATTTTTACTGTATCTTCAATTGCAAAAAATGCTTCCACAACTTCAGGATCAAAATGACTGCCTGAATCTTGTTCTATTATATCCATGGCATCTTTCCAAGTCCATTGAGGTTTATAGCAACGTTTTGAAATTAAGGCATCAAAAACATCTGCAACAGCCACAATTCTGGCTTCTAAGGGAATATCTTTTCCTGCTAAAATTTGTACGTTTTTATCCCCTGTATAACCTTTTCCATTCCATTTTTGATGATGATGCAAAGCAACATTTTTTGCTAAATCTTCAGAACTATCTATGGTTAATGAAAAAATTCCTGCTCCAATACTGGCATGCGATTTCATTATTTCAAATTCTTCATCAGTTAACCTAGCCGGTTTTTTCAAAATTTCCTTTGGTATACCAATTTTTCCCATGTCATGCAATTTGGCAGCCATTCTCAGTTGCCCTCTAAAATTATAACTCTTATCCAAATCAATACCGGTTTTATTGGCTAAATAGGTATAAATTTCAGCAGAAACAGCTCCTACCCTTTCCACATGTGGACCTGTTTCACTTGGATCATGTAAAGAAATAATATGCTGCAAACGAAAAATCATTTCTTCAATTAGTTTAGTGCGTTCAATTGCATTGGTTGTTATGGTTGTAAGCAATGTCACAAGAGATGCAATTTTATCTGGAAAAGAAACAGATTTTCCGTTTTCCTGCCGATTAATCAATTGTAACACACCAAGGAGTTTACCCTCATGCCCCAAAAGAGGAACACAATACATGGAAACTGTCAGATAATTTGTTTCCAAATCAAAAGCATCATTAAAATAAAAGGGATAATCCGATGGAAAATTACGAACATCTTTCAAATTTAAAGTTTCCTTGGTTTTGGCACAATAACCTGCAATGGAATTGGTGGCAATGGGCAAACGTATATTTGAGTAAACATATTTATTTGATTTATCCAAGGCAAATAACCTATCATTATGAGTATATGAAAAAACAAGTTCATCACCTTCAACCAAATAAACGGTTCCGGCTTCTGCCAAAGTTATTCGTCTTGCCTCATAAAGTATACGATCAATTACTGTAAAATTATCATTATACCCAAGTAATTCCATAGAAAATTCATTAATCCACTCCACAGGATTGACAACAGGAACAAAACCTGAAACATATATTGGATTTTCAACACAATAACTTAAAGCTTCTTTTGCAAAACTGATTTTTAACATTTTTGCTTCCGCAACTGAAGCAAAAAGTTCATGCAAAGCGTCAATTTCTTTATCTGTTCGTCTAATATGATGATGAGTAAAAACAATATGTTTTATGCTTGTATTTTCAAGTATTTCAATCCAGTATTCCAAAGCAGTATGACCCCACCCCACATGTGTTTCATACTCATTTTCAGTATAATATGAATCAACAAAACAAATACCTGCTCCATCAATTATTTTTTTTACAAGCTCTGTGTCTTCTTTTCTGTCGGCAGAAATTTCAACATCAGACATAATTACCGCAGTTCCTTTATCTGATGAAATTTTAAAACCGTGACAAAGCCCTGCATGTGGAACAATAGGAGTTTCAATAGTTATTTTACCAACCTGAATTTTTTCTTTTTCATTTAGTTCCATCACATTAAGTTTACATCTTAAATGTTTTGCTTCCAAAGGAAAGAAAATTCCATTAAAAAAGGTAGTCAGTAAATGTTTTTGATTTTCAGGAAGATATAAATTAACTTCCCAATCAGGTGAGTGTAATGGCTTAAAAAAGCTTAACCCACAAACATGATCCAAATGCCAATGTGAAATAAATAAATGGACTTTCCCCTTGCTTGGCAAACTATCACCAAGCTGAATAATACCTGTTCCGGCATCAAAAATTATATATTCTTGCTCATTACTATCTTCATCAGTAATTATTTGATAACAAACAGTATTACCACCATACTCAAGCTTATCGCTTTGAACGGTACTACAAGATCCTCTTGTACCCCAAGGCTTAATTAACATAAAAACTCCAAAAGACTCAATTTCACCATGGTTTGGCTAATTTTAACTAAAGGGGAAAAACCACTAGTGTTCTGATAACTTTCTTGAGGGGGAAACCCCATTTTTTTGAAAAAAATGAGTTTTCCCCCCTCAAACGTAAGCAATTGCTTCCCCCCTTCCTGAAAAAACATTTTTTCAAATAACAATATAACTATTTTGATTTATTAATATTTTATTTAATGTCTAAAATCAAAAATCATTCCATAATTATGGTTTTTTAAAACCGGAATGGCGTGAACTCCCCCCTCCTGAAAAATCAAATTCATAAATTGATCACATATTTTATACTTATTTTTTTAGAACCTTATTGCATAGCAATAAAAAAACAATATTATAAGTATGTTACATGATGAAACTTAGCTGAACAATAGGGGAAAAACCATATAAAAAAAGATGTTTCCTCCTCAAGCGTGAACAATCACTTTCCCATTTCCTTAAAAAACAATTATATGCAAAAACATCAATTTTATTAAAACAAATCAGTATATTATAAAATAAAAAACTTTTCAATTAAAATAAGTTAGCCAACTTATTTATCTTGCATTGCAAAATCAACACGAATTTTATACAATCTCTTGGCAGGCAAATTTAATATTTCAACGCCTGTTTTTTTTGTAAAATTTTCCAAAATTTCAATGGCTGCATCTTTGGATTTTGCAATCAAAGTAAACCAAATATTATAGTCATGATCACGCAAATAATTATGAGTGACACCGGGACAAGAGTTTACTTCCTCAATAAAACTGTCAAGCTTATCAGAGTTGACCTTAGCGGCGCACAGGGTTGTATAAAAACCAAGCTTATCTGATTGAAAATTTGCGCCCAATCTCCTAATTATTCCAAGCTGTTTTAAATTTTGCACACAATAAAAAGCCTCTTCTTCAGAAATTTCCAATTGATTTGCCAAATCTAAATAAGGACGGGCTGAAAGGGGAAAATTTGATTGAATTATATCAAGAATACCTTTATCGACATCTGATAAATGATAAGTTAAATCACTTTTATTATTTTCCATAAATTTTCTCTTTTATTTTTTATTAATCTTTTAATATACTACTATCAAAAAAATTGCAAGTTGAAAGAATTGATTAATCAGGGCTTCTCACGTCAATCCGTTTTTGTATTTTTTGAGGGGGAAAACCACGTTTTTTTGAAAAAAACGAGTTTTTCCCCCTCAA
>CAYJGE010000042.1:0-21027 GCA_964369835.1 uncultured Mailhella sp. | reverse complement strand
CAGGAAGGGGAGGGTTTGGGAGGGGAAACCTCATTTTTTTCAAAAAAATGGGGTTTCCCCTCCCAAAAAACAATTCAATGTTTTCTTAAATAACTTTAATTATTTCCCAGTCTTGTTTTTCTGCATAATCGCTGACAGCTTGACCGCCGAGGGCAACAGAACTTGAATTATCAATTACTTTTTGCAGATATGGGGCAAAATCATGAAAATCAGATAACTTTGTGTCCAGTACTTCTTCTCTGGTTTTGGCTTTCATTTCTTTGTTATAATCTGTTAGATATTCCCATAGGGCGGCACTGCCTTTTGCTGATGGCAGTTTATAGGTATCAATATCTCCCATGGCACCTATGACAGACTTAGCTAAATCTTGCTCACTCAAACTTAAATTACCAAGATATTCTGCCGCTTTAGAATATATTTGCAAAGTTCTTTCCACATTGGGATCACGATAGGAAGCAAATAGGAAATTTCCGGTATTTCTTGAATATCTTGTAAAACAACCATAGGCTCCCCCTTGTACTCGTATCCTGTCCCATAGATAGCCCATGCGTAAAAACCTTGAAATAACTAAGGAAGAGCCATGGAAATTATATCCTGTGCTTTTAAGATTTCCTCCAAGACCAACATAGTTTACTTGAGCAGGAACAATTAGCCCTGCTGATTTTGGGGATAATTCCAAATTTAAATCATTTTTTTGAACTTTTGCCTTTGGTAAAGATTTTACAAGATTTTCAAACAGATTACTTTTTGCAAGTAAATCATCACTACCTGTTAAACTTATGACCACATTATCTGAACATATTATTTTTTTATGTAATTGTTCAAGTTTATTTTTAATATTTTCATAGTTATTTTCCATGGCTTGGGTTAAATTTCTAATGTAATCCCAATAGGGTAATCCACCCAAAGTTTCACTTAATTTTCCTGATTTACTGTACATTCCTCCCAAGAATGAAGCTAGGATATTATGCCCTGCCGGAACTATACTTTGTTCATATCTGGCTTTTTCTTCCCAAACCATCTGCCCAAATCTTTCAGGATTATTAAAATTAGGTGAATTAATCATCTCTTGCATAAGTTCAAGAAGTGCAGGAATTTTTTCACCCACAGATTTTGCATACAAAGTTAAATACATGACTGGTTCATCATGATCCATCTTTGTATTTATTGAACTTGAAAAATTAATTCCCCCTGTATTGGCTGAAATTTCAAGTCCAAGATCAACAAAATCTCTTTTTTGAGTTCCCATTTCCGTCAAAGCTCGACCATAAAGGGAAAGTAGCATCAATTCTTCTTGATCAAGATTATTTAGGGGGAAAAGTATTCTGCTATATAAAATACCTGTTGTATCTATTTCATGATGTAAAATACACAATTCTTTTTCTGAAACAATTTTTAGAGGATTTGTTTTCCCCTCCCTTGGTATATCATCTAAAGTCAAAACCGGAATTGTGGCCAAGGCTTCGGGGCTGTCTTCCCTTTCTTGAGCAAGTTCCAATTCTTTGGAAAGATTTACCAAATCAGATTTATCTTGATCGGAAAGATGATTAATCACCTTTGTTAAACGATCTTTTTCTTTTTCTTCTCTTTCATTTGCCAAGTTTTCATCGGGGTGAATAACTAAACAAACCCTGTGTTGATTATCTAAAAAGTATTTTTTTATTAAATTTTCAAATACATTTTCATTATTTTCCAAACGTGCTTTTATGGAAGCCAGAGGTTTTTCCCAGGCAAGTGAAATATAAGGGTCTTCATCATAAAGCCATGTACTCAAACATTGAACCATGGCTGAAAGACCGCGGGGAAAATTGCCTGTATTATTTTCTCTTAGTGAAAATTCCATACTGGAAACGGCACTGTCAATGGCTTTTTTATCCACTTTATTTTCCACTATTTCAGCCAAGGTTTCCATGATTAAAAGTTCAACCTTATCCGCATCATTTTTTAAAATAGAGCGAAGTCCTATGGAAAAATAGGCCTGTCTGAGGTCGGTTTCAAGCCCAACTCCACAAACATCTTCCCCAAGTCCCGAATCCATCAATGCTTTGCGAAGAGGAGAGCCGACAAGTCCGATTAAAATATGTTCAAGCATTTCAAATAACATTATTTCTTCAGCTTCTTTACTTTCGCATAAAAGCCAACTGACAGTAACATGGGAATTTTTGCTATTCATATCACTGCTATCTTCACTATCAAAGGCATATAGACTTTCAATTTTACGAGGATAATCAAGTTTTTCTTGCAAATAAACAGATGAATCAAGTTTTAAATACTCAAATTTATTTAAAACTTCATCTATAATTTCAAGCCTTTTTTTCTCATCATCATCACCCCAAAAGAAAAATCTGGCATTGCTTGGATGATAATAACGATCGTGAAAATCCTTAAATTCCGCAAAACTCAAATTTAGAATTTCTTCAGGATTGCCACCTGAGTCAAGACTATATAAATTATCAGGAAAAACAGCCTGTTGAGTTTGTTCCGCCAAAACAGAGTCAGGTGAAGAATAAACCCCCTTCATCTCGTTAAAAACGACCCCTTTATAATGCCAATTTTCAGTGTTTAGATCATTGGCGTGAATATGCCACCCTTCTTGAGCCAAGGTATTTTCATTAATATTGGGAAAAAATACAGCGTCCAAATAAACATCTATGAGATTATAAAAATCTTGCAAATTGGCACTGGCAACAGGATATGTGGTTTTATCGGGAAAAGTCATGGCATTTAAAAAGGTTTGCAAAGAACTTTTTAATAATTCCACAAAAGGCTCTTTCACGGGATATTTTTTTGATCCGCAAAGAACAGAGTGTTCTAAGATATGAGCAACACCTGTTGAATTTTTGGGAGGAGTTCTAAAAGTAACTCCAAAACTTTTATTTTCATCATCATTACAAACGCTTATAATTTGGGCTTTTGTTTTATTATGCTCAAAAAGCCTTACAATTCCATTCACTTCGGAGAGATTTTCTTCTCTTATTAATCTAAAATTAGTATTTAACATATGATTCCTTTTTTATTTTCAAAACATTTAGGGGAAAGACTAATAAAGCCCTTCCCCTAAATAAGATATATTTATAAATATATTCTAATTTTTTTTACAATTATCTAAATAAATTAAATTTTTATTTTATTCACACTTATGAATAAAATCATTCTTTATCAACCAATTGATAACTATATTTAATATTATTATTTTTGTTTTTATAGATTTGCAGCCCTTAAAGTTTCTTCCACTGTATCAAGATTTGGTGTCATTTCATCATTTAATCCACAAAGTGAACGCACAGCCAACATTAACATTTCAAAGGGCATAGTCATTTCAATGGAGCCGTTATTTACAGTACATGAATTTCCGTGGGTTGCAATTCGATAAGCTCTACGCTCACGCCTGCCTTCACTGCCTGAAATAATTGAATAAACTTGTTCATGATTATCTGTTATATATAGTTTTTGGATGGTTAGCGAGGCTTCGTCTTCATCATACCAAGAAGCTTCTGAAAACAGTCTACCTTTAAAATTTAAAGACTCACCATTATTTAATTTAATAGTGATTTTTTCCATTACATCTTTATTTTCGTCATTAATCATAAACAATCTCCGTGCACCATAAATATATTCTTATCTTATCATTCTGCAAATATATTAGCATTAACTAACTGTTTTTGTCAACCTATACGAAGTTCAAAATTTATGATTTAAAATAGTTATAGAATTAATATAAATAAAAACAAACCATAATAACTTGGTAATATTAACAGATCTTTTCCATAGATTAAAAATTTTTAATCTAAACAAGTTATTCAGTTTTAGCTTTCATATCAATACTACCCTCTAAAATTGCACCCTCATCAACAATCAAAGCAGGGCTTTGAACTGAACCTCTGAGAACACCACCCTTATAAATTGTCACCTTACGACTGGCAATTACTTCACCTTCAAAGTTTCCGGCCAAGCTAAATTCACCGACAGCCAATTTCCCATCTATTTTGGCATCTTTTCCTGCAATAAGCACGCCTTCCGATGCTATTTCACCACTATAATTGCCATCAATTCTAACTGCTCCCTGAAAAGATAATTTCCCATTAAATACTGTTCCGGCTCCAAGGAAGGCATTTATTTCATCTCTAGCCATTATTTTTTCTCCTTTGTATAAAATCCACCTAAAATTACTATTGAAATTATCATGCTGACTGCAATAGCAGACAAACACTACATAGGCATAAGTGCAATCTTATTAAACTGTTAAGTGCCAATACATCAGTTTTTCCTAAAACACTACTATATTGACGACTTAAAAACATAACGATACATAGATACACTAAGCACCATACCAACCAAACCACAATTTAAAACCATGGAAGTTCCGCCATAGCTAATAAATGGTAAAGGTATTCCAACAACCGGCATAATCCCAACAACCATACCTATATTTACAACTATCTGCCAAAAAAAGTAAAAAAATATGCCTGCACATAATGTACTGCCAAACCTATCTCTTGCTTCACTGACTGTAGTATATATTCCAAATAAAAAAAAGCATAATAAAACTATTAAAGTTAAACTGCCGACAAAACCCCATTCTTCACTAAAAACTGCCACTGCAAAATCTGTATGTTTTTCAGGCAAAAATCGCAATTGGCTTTGAGTACCTTCTTGAAATCCTTTTCCGACAATTTGCCCCGAACCAATGGCAATTTGAGACTGAATTGTATGATAACCTGCCCCCAAAGGATCTTGGCTTGGATCTAAAAATGTCAAAACTCTTTGTTTTTGATAATCATGCATACCAAACCAAGCAAGGGGAAAACTAAGGGGAATAACAATCAAGCAAATTCTTAAAACCCTCCATTGTATCCCATGAAACAAAGCCATTCCACCAACAAGAACAATACAAGTTAAAGCAGTTCCCAGATCGGGCTGTTGAACAATCAAAATAAATGGCACAAGACCAATCATTATAATTTTAAAAAGCCTTCTAAATCCCAAATATTCGCCATCACTTGCCAAATATTTTGCCCCCATCAGCAAAACAGCAAATTTTGCAAGCTCACTTGGTTGCAGGCTAAAAAAGCCTAAATCAAGCCACCTTTTGGCACCATAAACAGTTTTACCTATGATTGGCACTAAAAGCAATAAAATTATCACTCCAATATAAAATAAAGTTGCAAAATGTTCTGTCACTTTATAACTGATCACAGTACAAAAAGCCATTATAAAAAGTCCGACTCCTCCCCACATCAATTGCCTATAATAAAAAGGAGCGATATCAATTCCTGATTCCAATTTTATACTGCTTGCCGAATATAAATTAATAATTCCAAGAAAAAAAACCAAAAAAACAGAAAGAACCAACATCCAGTTCAAGTCTACAAAAACACGTTTATCAGGTAAATTTAATAATTTCATTCTTTTTCTGCTTCTGCTGTTTGAATTGGAAATAATAATTCATAAATGGCCTTTGTTACCGGTCCTGCAGAAGAGCCTCCGCCCCCGCCATGCTCAAGCATTGTAACAATTACATAGCGTTTTCCGTCCTTTTCTCCAAAAGATCCCATCCATGCATGGTCACGCTCATAAAAATCTGCTTCTTCATTTTTTAATCTTCGTGTACCAATCAGTTTTAGCTTTACAACTTGAGCTGTTCCTGTTTTTGCCCCAATGGTCATATCCGGTCTGTTCAATACTCTTGCCGTTGCTCCGCTATGAACAAACTCAACCGTATTTATCATAAATTGACGAATTAAATCTAAATTGGCATCTTGAACAGGAAGTTTGCCCACAACAGTGGGAGGAATGTGAGCAATCAATTGAGGTTTTAATAAATTTCCACCATTGATTAAAGCAGAAATATGTACAGCCATTTGAAGTGGAGTAACCAATGTAAAACCTTGACCAATAGAAGTATTGATTGTATCTCCCACTTGCCACTTTTCATTGATTCGTTTTAATTTCCAATCCCTTGATGGAACAAGCCCTGTATTTTCATGGGGTAGATCAATTCCCGTCCTTTTCCCAAAGCCTGATTTTTTAGCAAATTCTTCTATTTTATCAATACCATATCTTTCACTCATTTCAAAAAAATAAACATCGCAAGAGGCCACAATGGCTTTTTCCATATCAACATTACCATGTCCGCCTTCATTCCAACATCTGAAAGATCTGTTACCAACCTCATGCCTGCCACCACAAAAGACTTTTTCTTTTGGTGAAACACCATTTTCTAAAAGTAGGGCTGCCATCATTAATTTCCATACGGAACCCGGCGGATATGAACTTTGAATGGTTCTGTTTTGCAAAGGAAAACGAGGATGCTCCCTTAGTAAATTCCATTCATACTGACTAAAACCTGTCACAAATAAATTATTGTCATAGGAAGGTTTGGTTACAAAAGCCTTAATTGCCCCCGTGTCAGGATCCAAAACAACGACAGAACCTGAGTATTCACCCATAATTTCTGAAATATTTCTTTGCAATCCCACGTCAATATTTAAAACAATATTATTCCCTGCTTTTGCCTCTTCAATAATATCAGATTGTAAAATTCTTCCCCCTGAATCAACCTCCATAATCCTCAAACCCTTGTCTCCCCTAAGTTCAGATTCTAAAGTCAATTCAATTCCTTGCCTACCGACAATATCGCCAAGGTCAAGCTCTTCATCTTTTTGAAGCTCATCTTTCTTAGCTTCGGCAACATAGCCCATAATATGGGCAACAATATCTTTTTGGGGATAATTTCTAATGGGACGCGGAATAATTTCAATTCCTGGCCAATTGATTAATTCAGTTTGAATGGAAGCAATTTTTTCAAAGGATAAATCTTGAGCTAAAATAATTGGTTCAAAAACTTGGGTTACTTTTTTACCATCATCAAAACGTTCTTGAATTTTCCCATAGGCCTCCCCTGTCCATTTACTTATTTGCGCAAGATTTGCATCAATATCGGAAATATTTTCCCGAACCAAGGTAATTGCAAATGCAATATGGTTTTCTGCCAAAATTAAACCATTAATATCATAAATTTCACCTCTGGCTGCAAAGGTATTGGCACTTCTCATTCTGTTTTCAATGGATAATTTAGTAAACTCATCACCCCTTAAAACTTGCAAATACCAAAATCTGGCACAAAAAACCAAAAAAAATATCAAAATACAAATCAGTAAAAGACGCAAACCATGTTTTGGAGGTACATATACATCTTTTTCAACTTTGAGCTGCATATCTAAAACCTCGTCTGCTAAAATATGCCAAATACCAAATAATCGGAGTTAAAAAAGCCTGATAAATATTGGCATCAAAGACCTTTTGCACATCAAAATGCATATCTTGAAGATTGCCCATTACTATAATTATCCAGTAGTGAACAAAGGAAGATGTAAAACTAAGCAATAAAATAAAGGGTAAACTTTCAACTTCAAACAACCATCTGGTTGTCAGATAAATTATAACCACAGAGGAATAACATAAAAAAATTGTTCCAAAGGCCATGGTTCCCATACCCTCTTGAATTATAAAATAAATAGGTATGAGCCAAAGACCTTGCCTAATTCTACCTTCTTGCAAAATGATAATAAACCCGGGCAACAAGGCGTCAAAACCTTGTACCTTGGTTTGTAAGTAGATGGCAAAAATAGTATAAATTATCCACCAAACAATATTGGAATAACTGTTCATAGCTTAGCTTTAAAATGTATATTTTAATTATTTTCGGGAACCAATAACTGGTCATCAAAAATTAAATCATTTGGATGAGGTGAATAGACAGGACTTCCTACGGGTAAAATATCTTCAAAGGGATTTTGTAAAAGCAAAACCTCTTCCACCTTATTAAAAACAACAAGCGGTCTGGCTAAAATTTTAAGCATGGCATCAGCACCATGTTCGACGCTAACCACTTCTGCCACAGGTATTCCTTTTGGATAACTAAGATCTGTTCCGCTGGTGATTAAAATCTCACCCACCAAAACTTCTTCATTAAATTTTACAAATTGCATTTCCAAAAGCTCACTACCGCCTTGGCCTTGTAAAATCCCCGGAACTCTGCCATTTGAAGAAATTACTGCCACACTGCTTGCAGGATCGGTAATTAAAAGAGCAATAGAGGTATATGGGCCGGATTTAATAACTCTGCCAAGTAGTCCACTTGGTACAATTAAAGGAGTTTTTGGCTTTGCTCCATTATAATAACCCTTAGAAAGTGTTACGCTTTCCATATAATTATTCACACCATAACGCCAAGCCAAAACCTTTGCTCCAACCTTTGGCCAATCAAATAGGGCGTCAAGTTCATAAAATCCACGCAAACGATTTAACTCGTTTTCGTTTTCCTTTAGTTTGGCAAGTTCCAGTTGCAAAAGCTCTGTTTCTTTTTTCAGTTGAATATTTTCCTGCCTAACTTCTACTAAATCAACATAGTTTTCCCATGTGGAATTAACAATATTATTAACAGTCACAATAAATCTTAAAGCAACTGTACCAAGCTCAAGACCCACATTTGAACCAAAAGCATCCAACTTCCCTGTTCTGGCATTCCAAGTATAAAAACCTAAAAATAATAAAAAAATTATAAGAAACAGTACAATTACTCGCTTTATATCCACACTATCTCCATAACTTATCTAACCCACCAATGTTCGGCTAACTTTCTTGAGGGGGAACCCTCATGATTCCGGATTGAGGGGGAAAATCCTATTTTTGAGTCAAAAATAAGGTTTCCCCCCTCAAACGTAAGCAATCGCTTTCCCCTTTCCTGAAAAACCATTAAAGTATTAAATAGCATAAATTTAATTCCATTTCTTAAAATATATTATTTTTATAAAATATTTCAATTAATTATATAAAAATTCTTAGCTGAACAGTAATGGTGTCAAATAGCCATTTCATGTCTATTTTGTAAGAAAATGCTTTTATGACTTTTATAAAATTTAAATTTAATCAAGGTTTCCCTAATTTTCAAATAAATTAAGGTATAAATGTAAAAAATATAATAATTACACAGATTTTGTAATTATTATATTTTTATATTAATTAGTCGATACAAACTTCCCTTAATAAGTCCAAATCATCAAGTGCCATTCCCGTACCCATAACAACAGCAGAAAGAGGATCATCAACCACAAATATCGGCAAATTGGTTTCTTGACGTAAACGTTCATCAAGTCCGCGAAGCAAAGCTCCGCCACCTGTCAGAAAAATTCCCCTGTCAACAATATCGGCAGCAAGTTCAGCCGGTGTTTGTTCAAGAGCAACCCTGACAGCTTGAACAATGGCTTCAACTTGTTCAGAAATTGCAACCCTGATTTCCTCACTTGTAACCACAATTGTTTGTGGTATACCGGTTGCAAAACCTCTTCCTTTCACTTCCAATTGTTGCTCAGTTTCAAGAGGATAAGCAGAACCAATTTTTTTCTTAATCTGTTCGGCTGAGATTTCCCCTATTAACATATTGTATTTTCTTCTGATATAGGCACTGATTGCCTCGTCCATTTTATCTCCGCCAACCCTGACAGAACGAGCATAAACAATACCTGATAAAGCAATAACGGCAACTTCTGTGGTTCCGCCGCCAATATCCACAACCATATTGGAAGTGGGCTCTTGGATAGGTAATTTTGCCCCAATACTGGCTGCCATGGGCTCTTCAATCAAATAAACTTCTCTTGCCCCTGCACTATAGGCAGATTCTTTTACTGCTCTTTTTTCAACTTGAGTAATTCCTGTGGGCACACAAATTATAATTCTTGGTCTAACCAAACGCCGCTGATTGTGAACTTTTGAAATAAAATATCTTAACATTGCTTCTGTAACTTCAAAGTCTGCAATAACACCATCTTTCATAGGACGAATCGGTTCAATATTTTTAGGGGCTTTTCCAAGCATATTCTTTGCTTCTGCTCCCACAGCCAAAACTTGACTATTTCCCTTACGATCTTTTTTTACAGCAACAACTGAAGGCTCACTAAGAACAATACCATGCCCTTTTACGTACACACAAGTATTGGCCGTACCCAAATCAATTGCCAAGTCATTGGAAAATACACCCAATAACATATCTATAATTTTCGCCATTTTTTACTCACTGATATCTTTTATTATTTGTTCAGATTAATTTATTTTTATGGAAACACTTATCTTCTTAAAAAATATTATTTTTTATAACAAGTAAGTATCATTTTTAAGGAAACGCTGATTAAATCTAAATTTTAAATTTCCATGAAAATTGCACAAGCGTTTTCTTACAAAATAGACATGAAATGGCTATTTTGCACGCCGAAATGAGAGCAAAAACCACGCTTTTTGCGTCCCGAAGGGCGAAGAAAGCAGTGTGCCTTTCTGATTAATTCCGTTTACGGAATTAATCAGTGCTTCCTTAAATTAACTTTTTCATACTGAAAAATCTAATTTTTGCTCAATCTCGCTTCATTGTCAATCAAATTTCTATGATTTAAATTTTATAATGTTAAGGAAATGCTGATTTAATCATTGCTAATTAACTGACTTTTGCCCCATTTGGTGCATCTGCTGTCAATAAAGTTAAGAAATCTCCAAGTTCAGCAGTTAAAATCATGCCATGTGAAACCATACCCCTTAATTTACGTGGAGGTAAATTGGCAACCACCACAACTTTCTTATTCAGTAAATTTTGAGGTTCAAAAAAGTTTGCTATTCCTGAAATGATTTGTCTTGGTTTTTCTTCACCCAAATCCACATCAAAGCATAATAATTTATCCGCATCGGGATGACGTTCAGCTTTTATAATTGTTCCTATTCTAAGATCCAATTTTTGAAAATCAGAAAATTCAATTTCACTTATTTCAGTTTTGCCCGCTTCGGTTTTGCCGGTTTCATTTTTGCCGGTTTCATTTTTTTTGGGCTCATTTTTTTTCTTTTGCTTTGGCTCTTCCAAAACCTTTACTTTTTCCAAACGTGGAAATAAATTTGAAGATGACGCAATTTCATTACCTGTTTTCAATACGGATTTAGCCCCTAAAAATTCTTTCAAATTATTTTCACCCATTGCAAAACTACTAAAATCTTGACCAAGTTGTTGTTGCAATTCAATTGAATTTGTAGGCATTACAGGATAAATTAAACAAGCAACTTTATACATATTTTCAAGTAAAACCCGAATTACAGTACCGAGACGAGCAAAATTCTGCTCTTTAAATAAAGTCCAAGGTGCCTGTGAATCCACATACTTATTCATGGCTCTGACAGCATCCCACAGGGCATCAAGACCTTGAGAAAACCGAATTTCCTTAAAAAGTTCCAAATAATCTTTTCCGGATTTTAAAGTTATGTCATATATATACACATCATCTTCTTGCAAATCTCCAAGTTCAGGTACTTTTTGCTCAAAATATTTGGCGTTCATGGATAAAACTCTGCTAAATAAGTTTCCTAAGTCATTTGCCAAATCCGAATTAATTCTATTTACCATATTTTCTTCGGAATAGGAAGCATCAGAACCAAAATTCATTTCACGCAATAAAAAATAACGAAAAGCATCCAAGCCAAAATGTTTGGCAGCAAACCGCGGGTCAACCACATTACCAAGTGATTTGGCCATTTTTGTATCATTGATCAACCAATAGCCATGTACATTTAAATGTTTATAAATGGGTAAATCAGCGGCCTTTAGCATGGTTGGCCAAAAAATACCGTGGGGTTTTAAAATATCTTTTGCAACCAAATGCTCTGAACAATTCCAAAATTTTTCATAATCTTTGTCAATCTTTCCTTCATTCATTGGCCAGCCAAGAGCAGAAATATAATTTGCCAAGGCATCAAACCAAACATAACAAACATAATCAGAATCAAAAGGAAGTTCAATACCCCATTCCAAACGGCTTTTGGGCCGTGAAATACATAGGTCTTCAAGCACATTTGCTTCAAGAATTGCCAAAACTTCATTGCGATAACGTGTCGGCCTTATGAAATCAGGGTTTTCAAGAATATAATTTTTTAACCAATCCTGATATTTAGACATTTTGAAAAAATAATTTTTTTCACTGATAAATTCAGGTTTTGTTTCATGTTGAGGGCAAAGTCCGTTATCAAGCTCTTTTTCTGTGTAAAAACGTTCACAGCCAAAACAATAATGCCCACCATACTCACCAAAATAAATATCACCCTTATCATAAATTCTTTGCAATAAAGCCCTTACAGATTCTTTATGATTATGGTCTGTTGTCCGAATAAATTGGTCATATTCAATATCCAAATCTTCCCATAATTTTTTAAATTCACCGGAGATTTCATCAACAAATTGCTTTGGCTCCTTATCCACAGCCTTGGCAGCCTTTACAATTTTATCTCCATGCTCATCTGTTCCTGTTAGCATACGTGCTTCCTGACCAAGCATAGCATAAAACTTTTTCATGCAATCGGCTATTATTGTAGTATAAGCATGCCCTAAATGAGGTTTTGCATTAACATAATATATTGGGGTTGTCACATAAAAAGCTGACATGTATTCTCCTATCGTCAATATAATAATTTTAATATAATAATTTATTTTTTATGGTGTTTTACATTTTCACTGTCAAAATTACGTCTCTTTTGAGCCTTTTCTTTTGGCTTGTGAACTGCACGAGTTTTCTTTCTTTTATCTTGGTTATTTGATTCATTAAATTCTTCACTGTCGTCCAGCAATTGGGAAAGTTCTGCTTCAGAGCTGATACTATCATCAAAATAACAAAACAGAGGTTCGGTAACTTCTTCATTTGAAAAGTCAGAAATGTCAATTCTTTTGGGATTTAACCCATTCCAAACGTCCATTTTAATTTCTTCTTCAACCTCAGCTTCACTAAGCACAGAAACAGAATTTCTGAACATATTACTGCGAAGAACTTTATATATTCCATTATCTGTTTGATAACGTTTACCAAGTTTGGGTGAAATTCTATGAAAATAATCATAATTATCTTGTTCAAAACTAAGACAACAAAGCAAACGCCCACACATTCCAGATATTTTAGTGGGGTTTAAAAATAAATTTTGCTCTTTTGCCATTTTTATAGTTACAGGAGCAAATTCCTTTAAAAATCTTCTGCAACAAACAACCATACCACAAGAGCCCAAAGTCCCAAGCATTTGGGTTTCATGTCTTACTCCGATTTGTCTAAGCTCAATTCTGGTTCTATATTCGCGCACCAAGTCCTTAACCAATTCTCTAAAGTCAATTCTGGTGGGAGCAGTAAAATAAAAAATCATTTTTGTCTTATCAAATAAAACTTCAACATCTATAAGCTTCATATCCAAGTTATTTTTCTTGATACAATTTTTACAGAATTTAAAAGCTTCTTGACTTAAAATAAAATTATGGTCGGCTGTAATAAATTCATCAATGGAAGCATTTCTGATTAAAATATATTTTTGCACTTGATTTAAGTCAAATGATTCAAAACCTTCACCCTTGGGTTTACTTAATCCATGGGGGTTTCCCTCACCTGATAAATTAAAGTCATTTGATTTTTTCTGTTGAGTTAATATTGAAGCATTATAGCTTTGCCAAACCACTTGGCCAAAATATAAGGCACTTTCAGTTTGTGCCACAACACTTTGCCCGAAATTAAAACAAATACCTTCGGTATTATCAAAATACCCTACTCGTACTTGTCCAAAACGACTAAATCTTATACCTATATATTGTTTCATGTATTAATTCTTATTATTATTAAATTTAAAAAAAGACTTTTGTCTTTCTAAATAGTCCATACTGAAAAATTTATTGTTGGAGTCAAAATTTACAAAAAAATTATATTTTTTCTGCAAATTTTTCAGATATTTTTTCTTAAGGAAGCACTGATTAATTCCGTAAACGGAATTAATCAGAAAGGCACACTGCCTTTATTCGCCCTTTGGGACGCAAAAAACATGGTTTTTGCTCTCATTTCGGCGTGCAAAATAGCCACTTTGTGTCTATTTTTTAAGGAAACGCTTGTACAATTTTCATAAAAATTCAAAATTTAGATTTAATCAGCGTTTCCTTAAGAATACATCATCAACAATTTGCTGTCATGTTTTCAGCATCAACTAAATAAACCTTGCTTGTTTAGCAGACAAGATTTAAGTCAGTATACATTATAGTTAGTAATTAAAAAACCGGCAGTCAGATATGGCTTAAAAACACAAAATAAAGCCTTATATTACAAAAAACCAATTAATTTATATCTCTTTATTTTTGATTATTAAATTTAATTAATATTAAAAATCATTCAAATTTTAATAATTATATAAAATTTCAAAAATGAAAAATATACCGACAGGTCTTTTTTCCCTGATTTATTGGCTTGTGTCAATGTTTTAATAGATAATATATCCATTTTTAAAACTGCTATTTATTTTACTATGTTCTAAAAAGACTTTGCACAATTATTTTTATATGCTTATGAATAACTTGCCATAAAATGTATTTATTGCTAGTATCGCAAAAGTTAAATTTATAAAAAAATCTGCACAATTACTATTTTATCAAGTACTATTTTTATCAAGGTCAAAGAATTATGAATAACTTTTTTGAAAATAAAACTTTAATCGCCATTGATTTTGAAACCTCAGACTATGTGCCAAACAGTGCCTGTGCAATTGGCATGGTAAAAATATTTAATGGGGAAATTATAGATGAATTTTATTCATTGATTAAACCGCCAAGTTCTAAAATTTATTTCTACCATATCCATGGTTTAACTTGGAGTATTTTAAAGCGTTACAAAACTTTTTCTGATCAATGGTCAAATATTGAAAGTTTTATACACAACTCATTTGCTTTTGTGGCTCACAATGCAAGTTTTGATAAAAGGATTTTAAACGGAACCTGTGAACACTATGGCATTACTGCTCCAACCATTCAATTTTATTGCACATTAAAAGGGTCAAGAAAAAATTTGAAGCTTAAATCAAATAGCTTGCAAAATGTTTGTAATCATCTTAATATTGGATTAAATCATCATAATGCTCTTTCAGATGCCCTTGCTTCAGCTCAAATATTTATGCATTTTTATAAACAGAACTTTGAACTGACTCCTTTAATCTAAAAACAATTAAATTTTTAAGGAAATTATGCTAAGTATTGATTTACATACTCATACAAGTTATGGTCATGGTTCCGACAGTGTTTTGGAAATGTACTTGGCCGGGCAAAACAAAGGTTTAACCATTCACGGTTTCTCCGAACATTCTCCTCGCCCCTTGGGTTATAATTATACCAATGAATATAGGGAACATTTGGAAAAAAACTTTGCAAATTATGTTTTTGAAGTTCAAGAATTAACCAAAAATAAAAATTCTGAAATCCTATTTGCCTTGGAACTTGATTGGCTTGAGAATGAACTTGTTTTTATGCAAGACTGTGCTTTTGCTCATGATTATGATTATTTAATCGGTGGCCTGCATTTTCTTGGCAAATGGGGATTTGACGACCAAGAATCCCATTGGAAAATTGCCGAAAGTGAAAAATTTGAATTTTATACAGCCTATTACAATACCATGATTAAAATGGCAAATTCAAAACTTTTCCACATTCTTGCCCACCCTGATTTAATTAAAATTTTTAGTATAAATTCCTTTCATGCTTGGTTGCCTCAAAATTTAGCTCTGGTTGAAGATGCCCTCTTGGCAGCAAAAGAAGCCAATATGGCAATGGAAGTATCCAGTGCAGGACTTAGAAAGCCCTGTGCTGAAATTTATCCATGTTCTCAAATTATGGAAATTGCAAAAAAGATTCAAATACCCATCAGTTTTGCTTCTGATGGACATTGTGTTAATACCATAGCCTACGGATTTGATAAATTGGCAAACTATGCAAAATCCTATGGTTATGATCAGTGTGCCTATTTTGTGAAAAAAGAAATGAAAACTATTACATTTTAATCATGTTGCAGAAAAAAATCAGGAAAAATCATGGAAAAACTAATTGAGCTTCAAAATATAAATGTTCATTTCACCCATGAAGACATGCAAAAAACTTGTGCTTTAAATAAAGTAAATCTAAGTATAAGTGCAGGAGAACATATTGCTGTTTTAGGGGAAAACGGCTCAGGAAAATCTACTTTACTGCGGATATTGAGAGGAGAAATTTATCCCGATCAAGTCAATGGCGGTAAAATAACTTGGTATGAAAACGGACAAGCTTCAAACTCACCCCTTGCAGGCAGAAATATTGCTTGTATTGTCTCACCTAAAATTCAACAATATTATGAACTCCAAGCCTGGAATGTGACCTGCCTTGAAATTATCTTGGCCGCCAAAACAAATGATTTTATATTATACAGACAAATTAAACATCAAGAAATTCAAGAAGTTATTGCCATAGCCCAAAAATTAAATGCCTCCCATTTATTGAACAGAAAAATAACAGACCTTTCCCAAGGTCAACTGCGTCTAATTTTGATTATCAGAGCCTTTATCCGTAAATCAAAAATAATCCTTTTGGATGAAGCCACCAATGGTCTTGATGTCAATTCAAGGGAATTGGTTTTTTCAGCCCTTGAACAATTGCTTGAAAATAGTAATACCACCATTGTTTTAACAAGTCACAGAATCCCTTTACCAAGTTTTATCAATAAAATTTATAAATTATCCAATGGTAATTTAACAGCCTATGAAAAGCAAATTCCTATTCAAAAACAGCATAATGTCACCAGAAGTACTCAATCTTCCAAAGTCAATGGCTTACATATTCAAATGAAAAATGCGGATGTGTATCTTGATCATAAAAAAATATTAAAAAATATTAATTTTGAATTAAAACCACATCAGCAATGGGCAATCAAAGGCAATAATGGTTCAGGAAAATCTACTTTTTTAAAGACCATTTTGGGTTTCCTACCTGTTGCACTTGGCGGTAATATTACCAGAACATTATTTAATTCAGAAAATCAAAACGGTCTTGTTTTACAAGAACTGGCAGCCATAAAAAGATGTATCAGACTTGTGTCTGATGAATTACAAACCCACTATACCTATAATGATACCATTGAAGATATTGTTTTTGCAGGACTTGATGGCAATATTGGGGTTTATAGAAAGGCAAGCGAAGAAGATATTGATACAGTAAATGCTTGCTTAAATCTGACCAATTTAAATCATTTGCGACATCGTCCCATTCATAGCCTTTCCACAGGGCAAGCCAGAAAAACAATTTTAGCAAGAGCCTTGGTCGGAAAACCAAATTTATTACTGCTTGATGAACCATTTTCAGGACTTGATGAAAATACTCGCCTTGAATTTTTAACTATTTTGGAAAATTTAATTTTTCAAGGTATTCAAACAATTTTTGTCAGTCATCATGAAACAGATTTTTTACCGTCAACCACACATTTTGCAAGTATGCAAGATGGAGAACTTATAATTAACGCCAATTAAAATGAATAAAATTGACTTAGTAAACTTTACAGACCAAACTTTTACCGAAGTTTTAAATTCCTCCAATCATAAATTTGATGAAGGAAGCATTAATCATTGCCTAATTAATTTGAGAGAAAAATGTATTAATGAAATGATTAAAGACATCATAAAAGAACAGGATCACCCCCAAAAACTAAGCATGGAAAAACCAACTTTAAAATTTAAAGATAGTTTAAACTCCATTTTACCTGAAATTCAAATTGCAAGCCTAAGTTATAAAAATGATTTTTCTGCCCTTACCCTAACCATAATTGCAATTTTAGGCTTTTTCATGGGCACAGCCATGGGTGAATTATTAATATTTCCATTTACAGCAAATTTAACTGATTACCAAGGAAATTTTGCCCATATTTTTGGTTTGTTCACCATGTTTTTCTTTATGTATGGCGCAAAAAATGAAAATATTTTCCATAAAATAAAAAATTCAATCTTCCCCAAAAAAAATAGCTTGGTTAAATCAAAAATCAAAAATATTTTTCTGAGAAAAATACTCGGAAAATATTTTTTATGGTTAATTTTATTGTTTTTGATTATTTCTGACTTTTTGGCAGGAGCAAAATATTTTTCCTTATTTTTACAAGCAATTTCAGAATTTATAATTACAGGAAAAGCCAAATCCATGGTTTTTAATCCCTACAGCATTATTATCATATTGATTTGCCTTTTTTCACTACCCAAAAAAATAAAATACATGGACAAAGATGCCGCCAAGAATGAAGTACTTACAGCCCTATTCAATTGGTATGAACCATGCTTTAACCTTGCCAAAGAAATATATATAAAAAACAGCCTGACAAGTAAAGACATAGCCAAAAAACTTATTTCCATAACAAATATTTTACCCATGGATAAACAAGATTGGTATAAAAATATATTATCGGAAATGGGACTTCAAATTCATAATAATAAATTGAAAGAACTTGGGCTACCCCAAAATTATGAAACAATGCCATTTATATGGAAAGAAGAATACAGTAACTTTTTTGATAAATATGATCTTATAAAACAAGGTGATAATTGCTTTGTGGACACTTGCCCCATTTGGGAAAACAATAATTTGGTCACAAGGGGCTTGGTAAGAAAAGTTCGATAGTTTTTTAATAGTTTTTTAACGGTTTTCTTGGAAGGAAATCCCATTTTGGTAGGCAAAAATGTCGCGTGATTCCGGATTGAGAGGGGAAACCCCATTTTTTGAACTAATCCATGACGCTTAGTCTCACTTTGTTCGACATAAACAGGGTGAGTTTTCCCCCTCAAACGTAAGCAATCGCTTCCCCCCTTCCTGAAAAAACATTTTATTAAATAATATAAATGTTTTGATTTATACTTTTAATTCATATCTAAAATCAAAAATCACAAGGTTTTGCATCTCAAGAACACGCATAAAAAGGAGAAATTATCATGGCACTTATCGCAATGGATTTGGGAACGTGTAATACTTGCACAGTTCTAAGTTTAGCTGAGCAGAACAATAATGCCATTAAGATAATAATTTTACCGGCTGCCGGCATAGGGCAAGAAAAGGGATCAATCCCCACGGTTTTGCTTTACGAGCAAAATATTCCTATTTTAATTGGCAGTATTGCTGAAAATGAATTTGGTGAAACAAACAATAAAAATAATTACGCATTGAGGGCAATTTTTAAACCTGATATAGCCATTTCTGAAGATGCTAAAAAATGGATGATAGATTTTCTAAAAATTTTGAGACAAGCAATTATTAAAAGTCCTCTTATTTCTGAGGAAGATATAAATTCCATTCTGGTTGGTGTTCCCTCACAAGCTGAAGAAAATTATCTTAATACCTTGTATGAATGTTTAGAAACAGTCGGCTGGAAAGAGATAGCATTTTTACCTGAGCCTGTGGGTGCATTGATGAACTATGTCGTAAGTCAAGAGCTTCCGCCTGCAAGAGCCATAAATACAACTTTAATTGTTGATTTTGGTGGTGGTACTTGTGATTTGGCTGTATTAAACAATCTGAAAACCAGAGCAAACCAAGGCGATATGATTTATGGGGGTAGAATATTTGACGATTTATTCTATCAAATATTGCTTGAAAAAAATCCTAAATTGGAAAATGAACTAAAAAAAACCAATAATGATTATTTTGTCCATTGGACTGTTTCACGCAGAGTTAAAGAAGAATTTTCTGAGGCTATTTTTAAAAATCAAAATAATGCAAACGACAAGGTTTATGACTTGGTTTATACTTGGTCTTATTTTGTAAGAGGAAAAATTTTTCATAAAAATGAAAGTATTAAGCTTAGCTTAGCCGATTTTCAAAGAAAAGCCGGAAATTATAAGGCTAGCAAAGATTTACTGGATTTACTTGCAGGACATAAAAAAAGAGCAGGACTTTCAGCCTATTCCAAAGATTTTCTTGATGGTAAAATTGTTGATCTTTTTACATGGTTTGGAAATATTGTTGACTCCATAATAGATCGAAATGATGACATTCAAACAGTTTTATTGACAGGTGGAAGCAGTAGTTGGTATTTTATTCATCAGCTTATTAAAAAGAAACTGGGAAATGACATCAATATTATTTTAGGGCCTGAGCCACACAGTGATGTGGCAAAAGGAATTGCTAAGTTTAATATTTTTAAACAACAATATGAAAAATCTCAAAGCCATTTAAAAAAAGGATTAAAAAGTTTAGAAAAAAACCTTAAAGATTTAATTGCCGAAAAAATTAATAATGGAATAAATGAATTATATGACAATAATTTTGCTAAATTTTTACAAAAAGTCATCTTAATTCCTGCCTTAAAAAATTATGGAGAAAGTGGCGGTTCATTAAATATTTTAAAAGTAGATATGGAAAACAGAATTAAAGAACACAATAATGATTTTAAACACTTATTGGCAAATTCTTTTGAAAATTTAAGTTTTAACATTGTATCTGCTTGTAGACAAACAATTAAAACTTGGTTTGAAACGGAACAAATTCCAATCCTACCGGAAAGTGTGCATGAAACAAGGCTTGAACTTGAGATTAATAAAATTTTTGGTGATTTAAACCATGAATTATGGAATAATTTTATAGCAGGTAAAGCCCTATTATTGGAATTTACCTCAGTTTTAATCAGTTCGTGTATTACTGTTTTGGCAACTTTCTTGGTTGACCCTACCCTTGGCGGGGTGGCCATTGCCACAATCGGACTGACTACTTTTGCCAGTCTATACGCCATAAGTAAATTGTCAGGTCTAAGCTCCCATTTTAAAAAACTTAGCTCAAGAGTAATTCTTCCAAAAATAATCAGAAAAAAAATATTTGCCGAAGAAAAACTTGATAAAATGACCAATAGTATGATTGCAAAAACCAAAAAAAACTTCATAAAACACATAGTCAATGAAATGTCAAACCCTGTTGACTATGCCGATGAACTTCATAAAGCAATTATGCAAATTGTTAATGATGAATTAAATGGATTACAAATAATCAATAATATTCAAATAATTAAACCTATCTCCATCTGATAAAAATTTATTTTTTAATATCTGAATAAAAAACTGGAAATATAATTTAAAATAATTATAATCTCCATAGTTATTTCATACCATGAAAGCTCTGCACAATTCATTGTGCAAGCTTTCATGGAGAATTTGCAAGGCAAA
>CAYJGE010000041.1:0-21076 GCA_964369835.1 uncultured Mailhella sp. | reverse complement strand
CCTTAAAAAAACATATTTTATACAAAAAATATAAAAAATTTAAATAAAAAAACAAAGATATATCAATATATTATAAAATTGAAAACTATTTCAATTAAGATGCGTTAGCCCTGCCCTCAATTCGGAATCACGTGGGTGACTCCCTTTGCAAACCCCAATGATTTTTCAAACTTTGTTTGAAAAAATGGCAAGAATAAAAAATTTTCGCTAATCAATTGTAATTAAAATATATTTTAATGTAAAAATTGGAATGACGTGTGGACTTAGTTGATTTAATTTTTATTGTCTTGGGCGGTGGACTTGGTGCCATTACTCGCTTTAGCTTGACTTTATTTTTTGTAAGCGGACTTAAAACAAGTTTTCCCCACGGCACAATTTGCTCAAATTTACTTGGTTCTTTTCTTATTTGCCTATTTTTTGGATTCTTATTGACAAATCCAAATATAGAAATTTTAGAAAGTTTAGAAAATTTCATTGTGGTTGGGTTTTTGGGTGCATTGACCACCTATTCGACATTTGCCTTTGATTTACTTGGAATAATAAATAATTATAGTAAATCAAAGGCTTTTTATTATGTTATAATCAATATTTTAGGTGGATTGACAAGCGGAATTTTAGGTTTCTTTTTGGCAGTGTTTTTGGCATGAAAAGTACATATTTCTTTGTTTTTTTGGGTGGAAGCCTTGGAAGTTTATTAAGGTATTTCATAAGTTATTTTTATGAAATGCGTTTTGCTCATCTTGATACTGATTTTATATTTTTTGCAATTTTTCCCTTGGAAATTTTAGTAATTAATTTTTTAGGTTCATTTATTTTGGGTTATTATTTAACCGATTTTGCCAAAAATAAAATCCAAAATCTTCCATTAAAAAACTTCTTTGCCATTGGCTTTTTGGGGGCTTTTACAACATTTTCAAGCTTTATTTTGGACAGTCTTTTATTTTTAATTCCTAGCTTTGACAGCTTTTTTAATCTGACAAATCAAATCTATTTACAAAATTTATACAGTTTAATTATAAATTTTTTTCCGCCTCACTTAAGAACCTTTATTATTGAAAATTCTCTTACCCTATTTCTTATCAATATTTTTTTAAATTTAGGATTGTGTTTTATAGCTGTTGTGGCAGGAAGTAAAATCGCCAAGCTTAAGAATTAGTTTGGATTGAGGGTAAATCAGTCTTAATTTTAACACTTCGATATATTAAGAAAAAATACTAGGTGTTATTCAATCCTAACTATTTGGTATATCAAGAAAAAACTAAAGCGGTGTCATTGCCACGTTATAGGCTGTCTTTGTAGTTGCGTTAATATTAAAATTTTAAATCCCCGATTTGGCGAGGAGATTGCCATGCTTACAAGATACAGGGGCAATGCATCTAATTTTTCTTGAGAGGGAAAACCATGTTTTTTTTGAAAAAAAACGAGTTTTTCCCCCTCAAACTCCCCCTTTTCCTTAAAAAAACATATTTTATACAAAAAATATATAAAATTTAAATAAAAAAAACAATGATATGTCAATATATTATAAAAGTGAAAAACTATTTCAATTAAGATGCGTTAGCCCTGTTACAAGATAGGGTCTCCGCTCGTTCGCAATGACTCACTTTTAATTTTTCATTTCTTGCTAAACTAAGTTAAAACGTACATAAAGGGTATGGTTTAGCCTCTGAGAGTTCTATTTAAATAGTCTTTGGGAGGTGCTTTATGAAGCAATTTCTAATGAGCTTAATCATTAACGTTCTTGCAAATTTGATTGCATACGTTTTTGTAAACTTTTTTAAAGTATAAATAAAATAAACTGAGGCTCATTAAAGAAGTTAGCCACTGTATTCTGCAATTTACAGTGGCTAAAATTCTTCTTTGATGTAATTTAACCTTTACAAAGCTTTACATCAGGGGTTTAACCCAAGGGGTAGCAAGTAGTTCACAGCTCTTGCTATCCTCATTTTTAAAATAAGTTGACTTTGCTTAAATGTCAAGTTTAATGAAACGCTGACTGATTGAAATCCACGTCAATCCGCTTGTGAAATTTACTTTCAAAAAAAAAATTAATTATTTTTTAATCTATTTATTAAAAACATTTATAAAGCAATATGTTAGAAAAATTTGTTTTTTAAGGAAAAGGGGAAGTTTGAGGAGGAAAAACTCGCCCAGCCGCAGGCGTTTTTAGTTGGTTCCAAAAAACGTGGTTTTCCCCCTCAAAAAGCACAAAACCTGAATGGCATGGAATTTGATTTTTGTCTGCTTATTTAATCATTGACAGTATTGATTTTAACGGCTAAATTTTAGATATGAAAAATATTACTACAAAATCAGAATTTAAAAATTTGGCAGAAGAAGAAATTTTAAAAGCATTAGACGAGTTTGAAAGTCTTTTTGAAGATGAACTTGATGAAGATACTTTTGAAAATGTTGAACCTGAAGATCCTATCGTAATTGAAGTTTCAAGGTTAATCAATGAATATGCAAATCGCTTTGACCAATACTGTGAAGATGCAAATGACATACCTGAGGACATTTTTGATTATGAACCGGAAGTGGTGATTGAACGTATAGCCTATGAAATTTTTCTAGATGCTGTTCATGACGCCATGCAGGAAGAAGATGACGAATAACCCATAACCCCCTTTTTGGGGGTTTTTTTAACATAATGGCAAATATTCAAAAAAACCAAACGAGCAATAAAATTATCAAATCCTGCAATGAAAAATTGCAGAGATTTTTAATTTTAACCAAGGAAAACAATCAAAAAGTTTTAAATCTTGCCAAAATAGTTTCAAACTGGTTGAAGGATCGGGGAAAAACTATCACAGCCATTGATAGTGGAAAATCTGAAGAAGAAATCAGGCAGGCAGGAATTGAATCTGATATTGCACTTGTTTTGGGTGGTGACGGAACCATGCTTGGTGTGGCCAGAGCTTTATATGGCTTAGATATTCCACTACTTGGAATTAATTTTGGACGAGTTGGTTTTTTAACTGATATTTCCCCTTGCAATTGGGAAAGTTCATTGACTAAGCTTTTGGAAGGTTGTTATGAAATCCAAAATGTTACCCCTCTTTGGTGGGAAATTTTGCGTGACAATATCAGTATTTTTAAAGGAATAGCCATAAATGATGTGGTTATTGCAAGAGCAAGAATTGCCAAAGCCATTGCAATCGGCATAAATATTGACGATATTTTTTTAAGTGAACTTGTTTGTGATGGTTTAATTTGTTCTGCTCCTCTGGGTGCAACTGCCTATGCTGCATCTTCCAACGGCCCCTTGGCCTTTCCCTCCCTTGATGCCCATATATTGACGCCAATCAGCCCCTTTGCAGGCTCTTTCCTCCCTCTTGTTATGCCAAGGGAATCCTTGGTTAAAATTGATAATTTAAGAGGTGAAAGTGCTGTAACCATTGATGGGCAAATCTGTCATGACTTAGAAATCGGTGATGTTATTCATGTCCAAAGTGCTTATAAACAAATTTCCATGTTTGTTCAAAGCAGAAATTGGTTTTGGCAAAGATTGGTAGAAAGGGGCTTTATTATGCCCGGCCCCGGAACTTATAAATAGTTTAAAAAAATGACAGCTTATTGTAAATAAGTTTTATTTGCTAAATTTACTCTAAATGGAGACCTTTGCACAATGAATTGCGCAGAGGTTTCAAATATTATAAAATTGTCTGAATTATAGGAGCTTTTTTTAATGTGTGATCCTCTTTCCATAAAAAACATTGATGAACAAATAAAAATTATCAGACGTGGTATTTTTGATTTAATCAGCGAAGAAGATTTGAGAAAAAAACTGGCAAGAAATAAACCCCTTGAAATAAAAGTTGGTTTTGATCCAACCGCCCCTGATTTACATTTGGGGCATACTGTTGTAATGCATAAAATGCGTCATTTTCAAGAATTGGGTCATAATGTTGTTTTTGTAATCGGTGACTTTACAGGTAGAATCGGTGATCCTTCAGGTCGGTCTGAAACTCGTCCTCCGCTTTCGGAAGAGCAAGTTATGGAAAATGCTGAAACCTATAAGAAACAGTTATTTAAAATATTGGATCCCGTAAAAACAAAGGTTGCATTTAATTCTTTATGGTTAAACGCTTTAACTCCTCCTGAGTTTTTGAAACTCATGTCAAGATGTACAGTGGCAAGAATGCTTGAGCGTGATGATTTTGCCAAACGTTATAAGGAAGAACGCCCCATAGCAATTCATGAGTTTTTCTATCCACTTGCTCAAGCCTATGATTCTGTTGCTTTAAAAACAGATGTGGAAATGGGGGGAACAGACCAAACCTTTAATTTACTGATGGGCAGAACCTTACAAAGTCACTATGGGCAAGAGCCACAATGCGTAATCACCATGCCTCTCTTGGTTGGACTTGATGGTGTTCGCAAGATGTCTAAATCATATAATAATTATATTGGAATTGATGAACCTGCTTCCAATCAATTTGGTAAGGCCATGTCCATTTCCGATGAACTTATGTGGACATATTATGAAGTTTTGTCTGATAAAAGCTTGGAAGAAATTGGACAAATGCGTAATGATGTTGCCGATGGAACAAGGCATCCAAAAACAGTTAAAGAAGAACTTGCCTTTGAAATTGTTGAACGCTATCACGGCACAGAAGCTGCCCACGAAGCAAGACAAGGATTTAATGCTGTTTTTGTAAGCGGTGCTTTGCCTGAAGATTGTGTAAAACATGAATGTGAAGAGGGTGAAGACAGTGCACCTGTTTCTTTTCTTTTTGCCTCAAAACTGGCTGCTTCCAAGGGTGAAGCCAAGAGATTAATTGCCCAAGGTTCACTGAGTGTTAATGAAGAAAAATATAATGATCCTTTTTTACAATTAAAAAAAGGTGAATATCAAATTAAATTAGGTAAGAAAAGATTTTTGATACTAACAGTAAAGTAAACTTTTTAACCAATTGTAATAATTATGAATATTTTAAATAAATTTTTTATATTTTGCATTATATTACTTTGTTCTTGTACAGGCTTAAAAAGTAAAAAAACTGAGCTTCCTCCGGGGTTTAATGTAGATTTTAAAGCTGATTATAATGAAGTTTGGAATTTACTTTTAAATCATATTTCATCTGATTATATTGTTGAAAAAATAGATTTTGAGAGCGGACATATTAAGGCAGCCTTTAAAAGTAAAGTTCCTGCTGCCATTTTGGATTGCGGCAAATTACATAATCATGGTTTTTCTGTGGCAGGTACGCCATTTTCCTATATTTTTGATGCTGTGGATACTCCATTGTATACGTCCGTTCAATATGAAAATAAAATTTTCCAAAACACCAGAACTTTAGAGTTGGAGGGAATTTTAAATATTCGATTGACCAAATTGGATGAAGGCAATATAGGTTTAAATTTACAACTTGAATATGCTTTACATAAATATGATCGCTATAAGAGAGTGGTTGACGTTAAGGACTTGGATGAAAAAGAAGAAATTAACAATATCCAGCATAAGGTAATTTATTTTATACCGGGAGAAGTTGCCACTTTTCCGTCGGAGCGTTTTTCGCCGGGCAATCAGCTTGATGTGGAAAATTATTTATCTCAAATTAATGAAAATGAAATTGATACAAATAGATTTAAAGAAGTGGATAAGGCAAATATTTTTTATTCACCTCCCGAAATTTTGTCTGAAACATATCCAAAAGAATCCTTGTCCATGTATTGTGTGTCAAATAATGTGATCGAAAATTCCATTGAAAAACTAATTCAAGATTATTTAGATGGTCAATATTGAAAAACATAATATAGTAATTTCAGATGAAATTACTATCGTCGACTGCGATAGCAGGAGACCACTGCGTAGGCATAAGTGCAATCTTATTGCACTGTTAAATGCCGGAGCAAGTGTGCTTTCAAAAAGTTGACATTAGTGATGTCAACTTAAAATACTATAAATGTATGTTAAAAAAATTTGTAAATAAACCTTTAACCTCTCAATATGTCATGAATTATGATATATTAATACAGGAGTCATTAATGTCTAAAAAACATTCTTTTAAAGCAGTTTTATTTTCTTGCCTTGCTCTTTTTTCCTTAACAGCTTGTAATGCTGATGTTGAAACAGAAGTTTCATTAAAGGATTTATATGATAAAACTGTGCAATCAAAAATGATAACAGGTAAAATTTCCATTGATGTGGGAAGCTGCACTGATTTTCAAGACAAAAACAAGGAATCAGATTCACTTACACAAGCCAAGGACAGTGTAGCCAAAATTTTCCAAGGCTCTCAATTTCTTCAATGTTCAGAAGCGGACTTTAAATCTTTAGCTGATTTTAATATTCCCATTTCCATTGATAAATCAAATAATGATACTCGTGTTTCCGATAGTGCTTTAACCATATTGTCCAATGATTTTTATTTCTTGGCTGTGGAAATTCCACAAAACATGGCACAAAGCATTAATGAGTTTACACAAAGTAACTTTATGCTTCAAGATATGGAAATGAATGTAAGTATTAAAATTGTTAATGATATGGACAAAGACATGCTTTTTGATTTTATTGCAACCTATCTTAATGATGAACCCTATGTTTATAATAGCGAAACAATTAAAGCTAAGCAAAACTTTACTTTAAAACTTTCTGACGTTTCTGTGGATATGGCCATGGATGGCTTTACCTCACCTGTGCTTTTTTATAATGAAAGCGTTGAATAATTTAAAAATTAAATATTTGATCAGCGTGGATTACATACACTTCATTCCAATTCTTATATTAAAAGATATTTTTATTAAAATTGCTTAGTAAAAATTTCTTATTTTTGCCATTTTTTCAAACAAAGTTTGAAAAAATCATTGGGGTTTGCAAAGGGAGTCGCTCCCCACGCCATTCCGGTTTTAAAAAACCATAATTATGGCATGATTTTTGATTTTAGATATTAAATAAAATATTAATAAATCAAAATAGTTATATTGTTATTTGAAAAAATGTTTTTTCAGGAAGGGGGGAAGCGATTGCTTACGTTTGAGGGGGGAAAACTCACCCGGCTTATGTCGAACAAAGTGAGACTAAGCGTTATGGATTGATTCAAAAAAATGGGGTTTCCCCCCTCAACCCGGAATCACGTGAGTCACTCCCTTTGCTGGGGGGTTGGGGGCAAAGCCCCCAAATTGGAATAACGTGGATTACATAAGACCTCTGTATAATTTATTATGCAGAGGTCAAGATTATTTTTTCGTAAACTCAAAACATAAGAAAACAGTGATAGGCCAAAGGTTAAAATTTGTGATAAAAAATAAATTATTAAAAATTACGGTATGTTTAATTCCATTATTACTCACAGCCTGTGCAAGTAAGCAAGAAGAACAAAAGCATGCTTATTTTGCCAAAGGATTAAAAGATACTGAAACCATTGCCCAAAATACTGATTTTTATTTACCGAAAAATTCGGGCGCACTTTTAATTTCAACTTCGGAAAGTAAGAAACAAAGTGCTAAACTAAAAAGAATATTTTTTAGTCCTTGGTCGTTAAAAAATGCGAGTAAAGGAGATTTAACTTATTTTAAAAATTTCCTTGCAAATATTTATACCCATAGAAGTTATGCTAAAAATAATAATACTTGGTCGAGGACTGAATTTAAAAATTTAATAGACAATGCCAATTATAAAAATGCTCCCTCCCTTGTCCAAAATGCCATTATTACTCAAAATACTTCCCTAAGAATTGCACCAACCACACAGTCTTATTTTACCAGACTAAAAAGACAAGGTGAATCTTATGCTTTTGATATGTTTCAAAATTCATTTTTAAATTTTGGATCTCCCGTAAAAGTATTTCATCAAACAAAAGATAAAGAATGGTTTTATGTGCAAAGTTATGTGGCAGGAGGTTGGGTTAAAGCTAGTGATCTTGCCTTTGTGGATGAGCAATTTGTCAATAGGTGGAAACAATCAGAACTTGTTGCAATCACTAAAGATAAACACAAAATTAATCAAGGTAAAGTTAATATTTTTGCCAGACTTGGAACACTTTTGCCTTTAATAAAAGAGAAAAATAATAACTATGTTATTGCTGTTCCATACAGTGATAAAAATAGTGCAAATACAATAGAATATGAATTGGATAAACAATATGGAGGAATACTTCCCATAAAATTCAATTCGGAAAATATGGCAAGGTTGGCAGACCAACTTATAGGCAATCCCTATGGTTGGGGTGGAATATCGGAACATCGTGATTGTTCGTCCACCTTGCAAGATTTATTTACTCCCTTTGGGATTTTTCTACCCAGAAATTCAAAGGGGCAAGGCAATGAGGGACAAGTTTTTTCTTTGGCTGGTCTGAGCAGTAGCCAAAAAGAAGCAGAAATACTTAGAAGGGCTATTCCTTTCAGGTCATTGATTTATTTACCAGGTCATATTGGACTTTATGTGGGAAAATATCAGAACATGCCTGTAATGTTTCATAATATGTGGGGAATTAGATTGCAAAATGATGCAAGGTTTGTCATTGGAAAAACTGTGATAACCTCCTTAAGCCCCGGTAGCGAACTTAAAAACTTTATCAGTCCATTAATTGAAAGGGTAAAATCCTTCAATATTTTAGCAAAATAAAGAAAGTTATATAAAAATATATGAGTTTTTCATTTCACATCATCACCTATGGCTGTAAAGTAAATCAATACGAATCTCAAGCCATCAGAGAAAAGTGGCAAAGTTTTGGAGCAAGTGAAGTATTTGCTTTGACTCAAGATCAAGCCATTGACATTTTTCTTTTGTCCGGCTGTGCTGTAACTGCCACGGCAATCAGTGATGCCAGACAAATGCTGGGAAAATTAAGCCGTGATTTTCCAAATTCAAAAATCATTGTAACCGGTTGTGCGGCAGGGGCAGAACCACAGGATTTTCAGAATAAAAATGTGCTTGCTTGCATTGCTCAAAAAGATAAGGCGAATTTATTGGAATTTCACCCCTTTGAATTGCCTGAAAAATTTGTTGAAAATAATAATTTCCCCAATTTTGAAATTACAGATTTTGCCAGAAGCAGACCCATTTTAAAAATTCAAGATGGTTGTTCCCATGCCTGCACCTATTGTATTGTGCCCTATACCAGAGGCAAGGCACGCTCACGTGATGTCAAGTCAAGTTTATCTGAACTTGGACGCCTTTTGGATGCAGGCTTTCGTGAAATCATGATTTCAGGTATTAATTTGAGACAATATTATGCCGATAAGGAAAATTTTTGGGGTTTTTTGCGAAGAGTCCAAAATGAATTTGGTAAAGAATGGACGGGGAGAGCCAGATTAAGACTAAGTTCCCTTGAACCAAAGCAATTAAATAATGAAGCCCTTGAAACCTTGGAGCAATGCCAATTGCTTTGCCCCCATTTACATCTTTCCTTGCAAAGCGGTTCGGCAAGTGTTTTGGCAAGAATGGGCAGAGAACATTATAAACCTGAGCAAATTGTCGAAACTGTAGGAAAACTGAAATTTTGGCCAAAATTTGCCTTGGGTTCAGATATTTTAATGGGCTTTCCCGCTGAAAATGAACAAGAAGTACAAGAAACTTTGCAAATGGTGAAATCTTTGCCCTTAACCTATTCCCATGTTTTCCCCTATTCTGTAAGACCATATACCAAGGCCGCTCAAATTCCCAACCAATTGCCCAAAAAGCAAAAACAAGAGCATGCAGCCAGAGTCAGGCATGAAATTGAGATAAAAAAATCCAACTTTCTAAAATCCATGCTTTTGGAAGAGCAAATGCAAATCAGCCTAGACTTGGGTGAAAAAAATGTGGGCTGGAATGAATATTATGTTTCTTGCCTTTTACCACAGGCAATACAAAGCCATGAACTACAAAGAGTTAAAGCTGTAAGTGTGGAAAATGATAAATTAATAACAACATATATTTAAAGGTAAATGATGGATAAATTAAAAAGTATGACAGGTTTTGGACGCACTGTTCTAAACGATGAAAAATATGCCATTGTGGTGGAAGTCAGAAGTGTGAACGGTAAAATTTTAGATATAAAATGGCGTTTACCAAGTTTGATCAGGCATTTTGAAAGCAATTTTGATAAAATAGTTCGTCAATATGCTTCAAGGGGAAGGGTAGACATCACGATATCATTACAGTGTCTTGAAAAATCAGAAGATTTAAATTTTGATCACAATAGAGCAAAAAACATGTTGCAAATTGTTACTGACTTTGCCAAGAGTGAAAATGCTGATTTTAGTCCTGATTATAATAGATTATTTTCCATCTCTTCCCTTTGGAACTCAAGTGAAGATGAAGCAAATGCTGAAAAAACCAATGAAGATTTATTAATTATTTTACAAAATGCCTTAAAGTCTGCACTTACTGATTGGAACAGTTCAAGGCAAATTGAAGCACAAAGTCTTGGGCAAGATTTACAAAAACGTTTTCAAAATATGCAAAACTGGCTAAAACAAATTGAAGAAAAAGCGCCTATCATCAAAGAGCAGAGGTTTGTTTCGGTGAAAGAACGCTTGCAAGAAGTTTTACTTTCCTTGGACAGCAGTTTAGATGAAACAAGGTTTTTGCAAGAAATGGTTATTCTGTCCGATAAACTTGATGTCAGTGAAGAAGTGGCAAGATTATATTCGCATTTTGAGCGTTTGGACAGTTTATTGGCAGATGGTGAAGAAATTGGCAGAAAATTGGATTTCACCTTGCAAGAATGTTTTAGAGAAATCAATACTTGCGGAAATAAAATTCAAGATGCCAAAATTTCCATTTTGGTAGTGGATTTTAAAAATGAACTTGAAAAATGTAGAGAACAAGTACAAAACTTGGAATAGGTAAAATCATGTCCAGTGATAACTTGGTAAATATTGGGCTTGGGAACTATGTATTGGTTTCACGAGTAATTGCAATTTTGAACCCGACTTCTTCGCCCATGCGTCGACTGAGAGAAGATGCCAAGGCGGAAAATAGGTTGGTGGACGCAACCCAAGGGCGTAAAACCCGTTCAATCTTGGTGCTTGATTCAAACCATGTTATTTTGTCCCCTGTTTCACCGGATACCATGGGGCAAAGGTTTTTTTCTGCTATTCAACATTTTGATGACAGTCAACTTGAAGATGAGTAAACTTGTTTGTTTACTTGTTTTTGCTTCGCAAAATTAAGTTATAAAACTGTTTTTTTATTACTTGTTTTTGCTTGGCAAAATTAAGTTATAAAACTGTTTTTTTATAACTTGTTTTTGCTTCGCATAATTAAGTTATAAAACTGTTTTTTTATAACTTGTTTTTGCTTCGCATAATTAAGTTATAAAACTGTTTTTTATTACTTGTTTTTGCTTCGCAAAATCAAGCTAGGTTTTCTATTGTCATAAAATATAGGGGTAAACCAGTCAAGCTTCCAATATCTGCGTCAAGCTGTAAATTTTATCGGTTATGTACTCGAGTACACGCCCTCTAAAATTTTTCGCTTTCCTTGCTCTTGAAAGCCTGCCTTATTTTACCCGCTATTTTATGACACTACCTCGCTTTTTGCTTGTCAAAACGAATAGTTATTAAATCGTTTATGCACTCTATAAGGAGAAGCAAAAAGCGATTTAATGGAATGTAACCCCCCCGTCATATTACTTCGCTACGCTCATTAATATGACACCCCCCTTACAATGCTCGCAAGCGAGCACAAGGGGGAAAGGTAAAATTTTTTTAATCAATGTTTAAAAATACTACAAACTAAAACTATGGAGAAAATATATGAGTAATTGTCCTTGTGGTACAAGTTTACCCCTTAGCGAATGTTGTCAGCCCATCATTGATGGTAGCAAAAATGCCCCAACAGCAGAATCTTTAATGAGGGCACGTTATACAGCCCACGCAATCCAAAATTATGATTTTATTGCCGAAAGTGCTCATCCCGAATTTAGAGAAGATGCCAAACCTGAAGAAATCGAAGAATGGTCATCTGTTATGGAGTGGACATCACTTGAGATTTTAGAAACAAAAGATGGCGGACCAGATGATGAAACAGGTGAAGTTTCATTTTGTGCCAATTATAAGGTGAAAGGTTTTCCGCAAGAATTGCGTGAAGATTCTTTCTTTCGTAAGGAAGATGGCAAATGGTATTATGTGGAAGGCACAATCAAGGGTAAAGAACCATTTAAAAGAGAAATTCCAAAACTTGGCAGAAATGATAATTGCCATTGTGGAAGCGGTAAGAAATATAAAAAATGCTGTATGAATAAGGAAAGTGTTTAAGAAAACAGTATGTTAAAGTATGTTTCTTAATTATTTTTTTCGATATTTTTTCGAGAGGGGGAACTAAAAAAGTTCTCCCTCTCGAAATTTTTTAATAATATGTTAACAACTAAAGTTTAATGGTTGCAAATTTAAATAGTAATATTTCGTAATTTACTTATATTTTTTATTAATTTATAAACACATTCTATTTTAATAATTTTAAAAGTCGTGCATGTCCTTTTTCTTTTGCTAAACTAAACGCAGTGTCTCCATTATTGGAAGTTAAGGTCAAATCAGGAGAATAATTTAATAAAATTTCGACTATTTTTTTCGGTTGAGATTTAATTGCATGCATTAAAGGTGTAAAGCCTTGATTGTCTTGAATATTTATATTTGCATTATTTTTAAGCAATAATGCAATCACCTCTTTTTTACCATCAATAACTGCTTGGGCAAGTCCGGTTTCGCCTTGATCATTTTGGATATTTAAATCTGCTCCATGCTTTAGCAATAACTCTAGCATATCGCGATGATCTAAATATGTAGCAATAAAAAAGTAAGGTATGTCTTCACTGTTTTTTAGATTAATTTCGGCATTATTTTGCAATAAAAAATCAGCTATTTCAAGATTATTTGCTTCAATTGCATTGGCAAGAGGTGTCATTCCATATTTATCTTTTTCATTTATATCAAAATCAAAATCTAATAAATATTTTACTATTTCAGGATTATCTGTTTTATTATATGCCGCTGTATGAAGAATTGTGGAGTTTATATCATCTTTCATATAAATATCCGCATTATTTTCAACTAATAATTTTAATAATTCTAAATTGTTATTGCGTATGGCTCTTGAAATATTGGTATTTCCCCATAAAGTTAACCCATCAATTTTAACTCCATGTTTTAACAAAATTTTTACTATATTTATACTATCATTTTCTATAGCTATGCTGATTGGAGTTTGTAAACTATTGAAAATACTTGTTTTGTCTGACTTTTCATTTGAAATGTCTTCCTCAAGTTTATCTTTGTAAAAATCTTCTTCAAAATCATCATCAAGCATGTCTTCAAAATCATCATCAAGCATGTCTTCAAAATCATCATCAAGCATGTCATCAAAATCATCATCAAGCATGTCATCAAAATCATCATCAAGCATGTCATCAAAATCATCATCAAGCTCTTCGTCAATCTTGCTATAAAATCTATCTTTAAACATTTTAAAGCTTCTGGATAATTTACATTCAAGTGGAGATAAAATATCTGCTCCATTTTCGATAAGAAGTTCAATTAAATTCTCATGATTTTCTTCTATGGCAATATGAACGGCCGCTCTGTCATCGTTATTTCTATCATTAATTGAAGCTTTATTCTCAATTAATAACTTTACACATTCAAAATTTCCTTTTTGGCAAGCATATATTAAAGGTGTATAATTTAGAAGATCTTTAGCATTAATATCAGCTTTATTTTCAATCAATAATTTTAATACTTCCGGAGAACCAGATTGAGCGGCAACCATAAGAGCTGTTCTTTTATATTTATCTATTGCATTAATATCAGCATTATATTCCAGTAATAATTTAGCCTGTTCAATATGATCACTTTGTGCTGCAGCCATAAGTGGTGTTTGCTCAATATCATTTTCTGTATTCGGATCTACTTTATAATCCAATAATATTTTTGTTATCGGTAAACTATCTCTGATAACAGATCCAATCAGTATATTTTTATTATCAGTAGCTAATTGTTTTATATCTACATTTTTTTCAATTAGTAGATTTACCAGTTCCAGATTACTGTTTTGAACAGATAATGAAAGAATATTTCCATTATTTTCAGGCACTGTGTCATATAAAGAGGCACCACTATCAATCAAAAATCGAGCAATATCTACTTTTTCACAATAAATGGCATAATGTAAAGACGTCCAACCCTCATAATCTTTATAATTAATATCAAAATCATTATCCAGCAATATTTTTATAATTCCAAGATTATCATTATTGATTGCAATAAATAAGGGAGGCAAATCATCATAGGCAGCTTTATTTAAATTTGAATTTTGATTAAGAATAATTTGCACTTGCATAATATCATTATTCTCTAAGGCCCTAATAAAATTTTGCATATTTTTATTGTTATTTTTTTTCATAATTACTCTTTATTTTTTTGTTATGAGGAAGGCTCAAGATCGTTAGTCCGACAGAAAACAGGTTTTTATTATTAGATTAATAATTGTGCAGAGATCTCTCAATAATTTAAATAAAAAATACAAGAAATAGGCACATCATATACATTTTTTTGTATTTTTTATTTGAACAGAGTTTTTTTCAAGATTAGATAAATGAAGATTCATAGCCATATTTTTGTTTAAAATCTTTTCTGAGTTTTGTTACGGCTTGAGTATGCAATTGGGAAACACGTCCTTCTGTAATATTTAAAACTTCGGCAACTTCACGCATATTCAATTCTTCAACATAATAAAGAGAAAGCACAAGCTTTTCTCTGTCGGTTAAAAAATCAATCAGTTTTGCCAAATGTTCAGTGAATTCATTCAAAACAGTACCATGAAATGGTTCACTTTCTTTGCTTGGTTCATTGGACAGGGTTTCTTCAATGCTATCTAAAGGAATTGCCAATTGACAATGCATGGCTTCAAGGCTCTGATGCACTTCTTTTTCTTCCATTCCGGTTTTTTCTTTAATTTCTGCAATGGTTGGCTGTCTGCCATGTTCCTGTTCAAATTGCATTAAAAAACCGTCAACTTGCCTGACTTTTTGCCTCAAACTTCTTGGAAACCAGTCAAGACGGCGAAGTTCATCAAGCATGGCACCCTTTATTCTGTTTTCACAATAGGTGTCAAATTTAATTCCAAGTTCGTATTTAAATTTGGAAAACGACTCCATTAATCCTAAGGTTCCTGCACTAATAAGTTCAGATAAATCAATGTTTTTAGGCAATCTAGGTTTTAAACGCGAGGCAAGATAGCGTATTTTAGGGGCATAGTGTTTTACCAAAAGCTCCTTTTGTAACGCCGAAAATTGTTCCCAACTTTTTTTTCCGCTTTCAAACAGTTCTAAAACCTGTATGGCTTTAGGAGGCGTTGAAGAGGAGTTTTTTCCAGAAGAATTTAATGTTTCCATCTACAGTCTCTTGATTTCCTAAGTTTTGGATAGAAGTTGAAATTTTTTGGATTGCTTGACCGGCAGGAGAGTTTGGCTCATTGATAAAAAATGGAACTTGCTTAATTACTGATTTGCGAACAATAGGATCCTTTGGAATTATTCCCAAAAGATCAAGAGAAATATCACCTAGGAAATGATCACAAGCTGTTACAAGTCTTGCAAAAACATTTTTTGCCATATCTGTAGAAGTTGCAGTATTGACAATAACTTTAAAACTGTCAACTCCATGACGGTGTTTCAATACCTTGATTAAGGCATAGGCATCTGTCAAGGAGGTTGGTTCAGGTGTTAAAATAATAATTCTTTCTTGGGCAGCAATGTTAAAATAAACCACATTATCATGAATACCTGCTCCTGTATCAACTATCAAATAATCCAAATTATCTTCAAGTTCATCAAAAATTTCAAGTAGTTCAAGTTTTTGCCCTGTTTCAAGACTTAACATATCATGCACACCGGAAGAGGCAGGCAAGATCTTAAATTTATAGGGAGTATCGCATAAAACTTGATCTAAACTTATATCTTTAAACAAGTCAAATAAGTTATATGTCGGTGTAAGTCCAAGGGCCACGTCTACATTTGCCAGCCCCAAATCAGCATCAAGTAAAATGACATTTTTATTTTGACTTGCAAGACTGCAAGCTAAATTTACACTGATATTGGTCTTACCCACCCCTCCTTTTCCTGAGGTAATACTGATTACTTTAGGACTGTTCATCTTCATCTCCCGAGTATTTATATCTTAAAATAAGTTTAAAATTTTCAAGTCTTACAAAATTTTATTATTAATTTTGTTGTAATTTTAATTTAAATTTACAAATAAATATATATTTTAAATTTGTTTTAAGTAAATTTTGTAATATTTTCTTAGTTATTACTTTATTAACAATATGTTAATGTGTTTACTTTTTATAGTAATTTCATCTGAAATTACTGTCGTCGACTGCGTAGGCATAAGTGTAATTTTATTACACGTGTGCCGAAGCAAGTGTGCTTTCAAAAAGTTAACATTAGCGATGTCAACTTAAAATACTATATCTGTTTCTTTTATGACAGACAATTTTTGTTTGTAAGCATTGTTTTGTCATTTTCTTGGCACAAATTCTTTAGTTTGCTTTTGGCAATTGATGTTTCAAAATAAGTTTCCAAATTTGACTTTCTTCTGCAGGTAATAATGTGCCTTGTAATTCTGCCCCAAAAGAAATGGCTGAAATGGGAAGATTTGATTTAACCGCAGTATTAATCAATTCTGAATAATGATTTAATTCATCAACCTTTGTCCAAATTATATCAGAAGGAAAATCAGTTTTATAACGTTTTAAAATCTCACTCAAATTATTATAAGCAGGAGATAAAACTAAATGTACATAGGCTTGAAGTTTATTTAACCCAAAATAGTCAAGGCGTTGAGTCAGTGTTGAATTTCTGGAAATTCCTTCCATGTCGATAAAAATACAATTTAGGCTTTTACATGCCGCAAGAGCTGCTTCCATTGCTTCTGCATCCGGTGCTTCAAAATAGGGAAAACCTGATAAATCAGCCCAATAACGTAAAACTAAACGCCCATTCCCCCTAAGCACATCGGTATTGATAAAACCAATGGACATATCATGTTTTTCTGCTTTTCTTAACATGGCAAGTCTAAGGGCAACACTGGTTTTTCCGCTTCCGTAAGGTCCGGCCATTATATTTATTTTTTGAGGAAAATTCTGAGTATTAAATGTTTTTACGGGCACAAAAGATGCCATGACCGCCAACATTTTTTGATTAATTTTTTCTTCATTATTTTTTACCAAGGCATTATAAAATTCCACAATAACTTCTTGATTGACACCTTCTTTTTGAAAGTATTCTAAAGCAACTCTTTGATTTGGAGTTAATTTTTCCCATTGCATGGCAGGTTGCATTAATGAATAGATATGCCCTTTTAGCTTATCCCACTCCTTATGCCAATCTTCCCAACCGGCCGGCATATTTTGTTTGGAAGTCGCTTGAATAGGGTCTTTATCTGTTCCGGCGGTTACTTCAACCATGCGTTGTCCATCTTTGATAACTTCTTTGCTACCCAAAATAACAGCGTCCAGCCCAAGTTCAGCCTTTACTTTATCTAAAGCTTGTTTTGTATTTTGTCCTGTAAAAATTTTAACTCGCATTTATTATTACCTATATTATTAGTCGATCAAAAAATCTTACACAATGATTTGCGTATAAATTTCTTTATGGATACCTTTGCACTCAAATTTCATCAAAAAATTTAAGTGAAGGTTTCACTATTGTTATTCCATTGAGTTTTATCATAAATCTAGAAAATTTCAAGACATTCTGCAAAGTAAATTAAAGTTAATTTTATACCAATAAAAATAGATAGTTATTGTAAGATTTTCTTATCTTTACCTTTATAAAGCTTCTGCACAATGTCGGGTGTAGAGGCTTTATTATAGAAAAACCAATTAATTTTTGAATTAGTTTTACCTATACTTGTGCCACACAATTTCGTTTTTTAAATCCATAATTTTGCATGGTTTTGGTTTTTCAAATTTAGGAAAATATAAATAAATCAGAATAGTTATGCTATTAGTTGAAAAAATGTTTAAGGAAGGGAGGAAGAGATTGCTTATGTTTGAGGGGGAAAACTCATTTTTTTTAAAAAACGCGGTTTTCCCTCTCAATCCGGAATCACGTGGCTTCCGCCTACACTTCCACCTATACTTCCGCCTATACTTCCATGGTCACATTACCTGCTGAGTGAAGTCTGATATCGGCAGGGATTTCAGCTTGAGAAAGAACAGGAATGTTTGGTAAAAATCTAGTTACAAGTTGTGCCACATGTGGTCTGATCATGGGTGATGTCAAAAGTACGGGTTGACTTGAAAACATTACCGAATTTTCAGCTACTTCATTAAGATTGTTAATCAACTTTTGTGCGGCAACAGGGTTTAGAGCCAAGAAAGAACCTGTATCTGTTTGACGTATGGACTCTTGAACAGTGCGATCTGCTTGCGGATCCAAGGTCATAATTACCAAGGCATTTTCATCATCAAGATAGGGTTTAATAATTGTTCTTGACAATTTTTCACGCACATATTCTGTGAGAACTTCAGGGCTCTTTGTGCTATGGCCTACATCTGCTAAAGTTTCAACAATTGTCAACATGTCTCTGATATTTACATTTTCTCTGACTAAGTTTTGAAGAACTTTTTGGACTTGACCGATTTGTAAAATATTTGGAACCAAATCATCAACCGCTCTTGGTGAAGTTTTAGCCAAGGTATCAAGCAAGGTTTGCACTTCTTGTCTGCCCAAGAACTCGCTAAGGTTACGACGGAATATTTCAGTAATATGAGTGGCAATAACTGTGGAAGGGTCTACAACTGTATAGCCTGCAACCATTGCATCTTCTTTTTGGGAGGCTGTAATCCAAATGGCGGGTAGATTGAATGCCGGTTCCATGGTTTCAATACCTTTGATTTGTCTGCTCACATTACCCGGATCCATGGCCAAATAATGATCCACTAAAATTTCCGCTCCTGCCACTTGGTTGCCCTTGATCAGCAGTGAATATTGTCCCGGACGTAATTGTAAATTGTCTCTAAGGTGTAATGCCGGCACAACCACACCCATATCCAAGGCAAATTGACGACGGATTGAACGTATTCTTGAAAGTAAATTACCATTTTGATCTTCATCAACCAAGGGAATTAATCCATATCCGACTTCAAGTTCAAGCACATCAAGAGGCAATAGTTTTTGCACATCTTCGGGGCTGTCTATGGAGGCTTGGTTTTGATTTTGTCCTGATCCAACAGCCTTTGGTTGTCCGCCTGCTCCGAATGCTTTTGGCATTTTATTGGTTTTTTCAGCTTCTGCAACTTCTTGTTTTCTCATGCTTCTGGCAATAACAAAAATAATGGCTGAAAATGTCCAGAATGGTAGAAGAGGTAAACCGGGAACCAGTCCAAGACCAAATAAAATGGCTGAAACAAGTTGAAGAGCTTTATTATTATAACTAAGCTGGGTCAGAAACTCTTCGCCCATTCTACTTTCGGCTGCAGCTCTTGACACAATAATACCGGCTGAAACTGAAATGATGATTGAAGGAATTGTGGAAACTAAACCATCACCGATTGTCAGAAGTGAAAAGACAGACAGGGCTTCGCTAAAACTCATTCCCATTTGGAAAATGCCGATTAATATCCCACCAATTATATTGATAAGAGTGATAAACATACCGGCGACAACGTCCCCTTGCACAAACTTTCCGGCACCGTCCATGGCGCCATAAAAGTCCGCTTCACGACGTAAATTTTTACGTTGATCTATGGCTTCGTCTTCTGTAATAATCCCTGAATTGAGGTCAGCTTCAATGGCCATTTGTTTACCGGGCATGGCGTCCAAATTAAAGCGTGCTGCTACTTCTGCAATTCTTGTTGTACCGGCAGTAATAACTATCTTGTTCAAAATAAAGAGAATTAAGAAAATTACCGCACCAACAATATATGATCCGCCTATAACAAATTCAGCAAATGATTTGATAATTTCACCTGCTGCTGTGGCACCCTTATCACCATTTAATAAAATAAGTCTGGTGGAAGCAACGTTTAGCCCCAATCTCAATAATGTTGTGATAAGCAAAAGAGTTGGAAAAATAGAAAATTCCAAGGGGCTCGTCATGAACATTGAAGTTAAAAGCACTAAAAATGCCAATGAAATACTAAAGGATAACATTAAATCTAGGAAAAATGTAGGTAAAGGAATGAGCATTAATGCTAAAATCAGTACAACGCCGACTGCGAGCATAGCATCGCCGCGACCCTTAAACTTTCCTTGTGGTTCATCTAAAATTGCTTGTGACATAACTAAACCCTCTTTTGTCAAGATTATGACAATCTAAATTATAAATTATATTTTTATAATCATTTGTTTTGTCTGAATAAAATTTAATAAATTAATTTTTATTACTCATTTGTCATAATCAATGCAATATGTATACCATAATTGAGGTTTAATATATTAAGGCAAACAAAAGAAGATTTTAATTCTTGAAATTTTCACTTAAAATTTAAATATAAAAGATCTGGGTTAACCTCTGAGAGTCTAATCTTGGAGGTGCTTATGAAGCAGTTTCTAATGAGCTTAAGCATGAATGTTTTTGCAAATATTATAGCATACATTCTCATAAACTTTATTTTTTAAAGTTTTAAAAATAACTGAGGCTCATTAAAGAAGTTAGCCACCATAATCTCAACATTACGGTGGCTAAAATTCTTCTTTGATGTAATTTTACTTTAACCATACATCAGGGGTTTAACCCAAGGGTGGCAAGTAGTTCAGAGCACTTGTCACCCTCTTTTTTAATATAATGCCTTGGCATGGCATTGTCAAGTTTGAAAAAATACTATACAAAATTCTTGGGTTAACCTCTGAGAGTCTAATCTTGGAGGTGCTTATGAAGCAATTTCTAATGAGCTTGTTTATGGCAGTTTTGGCAGATATTCTTGCCCATGCTATTATAAACATTTTATTCTAAAAAAATAACTAAGGCTCATTAAAGAAGTTAGCCACCATAATCTCAACATTACGGTGGCTAAAATTCTTCTTTGATGTAACTTCACCTTAACAATACATCAGGGGTTTAACCCAAGGGTGGCAAGTAGTTCGTAGCTCTTGTCACCCTCTTTTTTAATATAATGCCTTGGCATGGCATTGTCAAGTTT
>CAYJGE010000040.1:0-21158 GCA_964369835.1 uncultured Mailhella sp. | reverse complement strand
TTCAAAAAAAACGTGGTTTTCCCCCTCAAGAAAAATTAGATGCGTTGCCCCTGCCTCGCAATTGACACAGTATTTTTTTTTTTTTTTTTTTTGATATATCGCAGAGTTAGAATTGTCAATTAACGAAGTAAAAACAAAAAGGCAGTCATTGCGTCACACTCTCCCTCCGTCAGCTTCGCTGCCACCCCCCCCAATGAGGGAGGTTTAAACAGTGTTATACAGTGTCATCAATCTACTTCATACATCACAAATTGGAATAACGTGATTGAGCAGAGGATTCCGATTATTTTATTTCTCTTCTTTTGGCTGAGTCATTTTGAAAAAAGCCACAAGTATGCCCATGGTTAAAAGTCCTGCACCTAGGCTTAGCCAGATGGAAGCGTCGGTAAATCCTGCAACCAAATAACTGGCTATGCTGGCAACGGCCACAATAATGGCATAGCCAAGCTGGGTCGAGACGTGTTCAACAAGGTTACAACCTGCCCCCGCACTTGATAAAATTGTTGTGTCTGAAATGGGTGAGCAGTGGTCACCAAAAACAGAACCTGCCAAAGTGGCTGAGAGAGATACCACAATCAAGTCAGGGTCAACAACTTGTACAATGGGAACAACGATGGGAATCAATATTCCAAATGTTCCCCAAGCTGTTCCTGTTGAAAAGCTTAAAAAACCTGCAATAACAAAGATAAAGGCAGGCAATAAACCGGCAGTGGCACCACCTTCGGCTTCAAATAAAGTTTTTACATAGAGAGGAGTTTGTAATAAATCACGGCAAATTCCCCCAATGGTCCATGCCAAAACCAAGATCATATTGGCAGGAAGCATGGCTTTTACTCCATCAACAAAGGAGTCCATGAAACTTTTTAGGGAAAGAACTTGTCTTGGCACAAGCATGAAAAATGCCACAACAATGGCACCAAAGGAAGCCCAAACAAGGGCAACGGAAGCCGAGGCATTACCAAAGGCAGCTCCAAGGCTGTGATAGCTTGCATCATCACCAAAATATCCACCTGTATAGAGTAGGGCTAAAACTGCAAAGACAATTAAAGCTATAATGGGGATAATCATATCAAACAAGGTACCCTTATCAGAGATTTTGGGTTCAATCACATTGGTGGTCATGGCGCCTACATCGCCGGCCTTGGCTTTTTGTTCTGATTTACGCATTTGTTTTAGATTGAAATCAAATAGGCAGACAATTATTACCATGATTAAACAAAAAATAGCATAAAAATTATAAGGAATTGTGGCAATAAAAGCCGCAAAATCACTTTCAAAGGCATTTGTAGCTTTTAAATTACTGCCAACGGCGGCTGCCCAGCTTGAAATGGGGGCAATAATGCAAATGGGTGCGGCTGTGGAGTCAATGATATAGGCTAGTTTTGCTCTTGAAATTTTATAACTGTCTGTAATGGGACGCATGACAGTTCCTACAGTTAAACAGTTAAAATAGTCATCAATAAAAACAGCACCGCCAAGACCTGAGGTTGAAAGCATGGCTGATTTCTTGCTTTTTATTTTTTTTGTTGCCCATTTGCCATAGGCTCTGGTTCCACCTGCAACATTAATAATATAAACCAAAGCTCCAAGTAAACTACAAAATAAAATAATGTTGAAATCAAGGCGATTTGTCATGGTTGAAAAGGCTGTGTCAATGGCGCCAATCAAAACAAAGTCATGCCCGATTCCAATACTATAAATAATAGTACCGCTAAGAATACCAAGGAATAAAGAAGAAAAAACTTCTTTTGTAATTAGTGCTAAAACAATTGCTAAAACAGGTGGCACAATAGAAAGCCAACCGGCATAATAAGCATCCATGAACATCTCCTCAAAGCCATGCAAAAGGCAGGTTAAAAGTTATTTGAAAGTATTATGTATCTAAAATTATCCACATTTTTGATAAAATCTAGTTAATCAAATTAGTTGACAATTTTAGATATGTTAAGTTATTATTATATTAATAAAGTCTATTATGCAATATATTATGAGTTGTTTAAATTTTTTTTTATGTCTTAGCTTTTTAACTGTCAAGAATTGCACATGAAAATTATGCCATTAAAATTTCACAAAAAAGCACGTCAATCCTTTTGTAAATCTTATTTTTAAGTTTTGGTTTTCCCAAGGTTATTGTCAAAGGAAATATCCTTCTTTGATGTCTGTTTTGTCTTTTCAGGAAAGAATAATTTTAAAAATAGTACATTAGGAATTCTCTAAAAAAATAGCCGATGAAATTGATGTGATAAAAGGGGAGTTGACATGTCTAAAAAAAATAATATGTCAAGACAAATAAGACGACAAGTATTAAAGGGAGGAGCTATTACTTTGGCTACTGCGGTAACATCTGCCGCAAAGACCATGGTTTCTCCTTTTCCTTTGTTTGCCAATACAAATGATGAGTCAGTACAAGAAAACAATATTAGCGAAGAAAAATTTTTTTGGAATTCATGTAATGTGAATTGCGGAAGCCGTTGCGCTTTAAAGGTTTATGTAAAAGATGATGTGGTGCTTAGAATTGAAACAGATAATACAGGCAATGATGATTACGGAAATCAACAATTAAGGGCTTGTCCTCGTGGAAGATCCATGCGCCAAAGGCTTTATGCCAAGGAAAGAATTTTAAGTCCATTAAAAAGAGTCGGAAAAAGGGGCGAGGGAAAATTTGAAGCTATTTCTTGGGAACAAGCCAATGAAGAAATTGCAAGCCGACTAAAAAGCACTTTGGATACTTATGGTAATGAATCTGTTTTTCTTAATTATGGTACAGGTGCCATTGGTTCAACCATGGGCAAGAGTTGGCCGCCTGCAAGCACTCCCATTGCCAGATTGATGAATTTACTTGGTGGTTATCTAAACCATTATTCAGACTATTCAACTTGTCAAATAAGCATTGGCATGCCCTATTTGTTTGGGGGAAGTTGGGTGGACGGAAATTCCTTGGGTGACATGGTAAACAGTGAGTTGGCAGTTTTTTTTGGAAATAATCCGGCTGAAACCCGTGCAAGCGGAGTCAAAAACAAAACTTTGCTTCATGCCAGACATACAAATAATACAAAAATAATTGTAATTGATCCGCGGTATAGTGATACCGTTGTAACGGCGGCAGACCAATGGGTTCCCATTAGACCGGGCACCGATACGGCTTTATGTTGTGCTCTTGCCCATGTGATGATTACTGAAAATTTGCTTGATTATAATTTTATAGCAAAATATACCATTGGGTTTGATGAAGATAGTTTGCCAAAGGACGCTCCGATCAATTCTTCCTATCGTTCCTATATTTTGGGAATTGGTGAAGGTAATTTTGCCAAAACTCCCGAATGGGCTTCCAAAATAACAGGCATAGATGTGGCAATAATTAAAAATTTGGCAAGGGAAATGGCATCTGCCAAAACCTGCTCCATTTGGCAAGGCTGGGGGCCGCAAAGAAGCACAAATGGTGAAAACCAAGCCAGAGCCATTGGTATGTTAGCTATTTTAACCGGTAATGTGGGAATTCATGGTGGAAACACAGGTGCAAGAGAAAATGGCGGTTTGCGTTTGCCCATGGCAACATTTCCCACTTTAACCAATCCAATAACCACTGCTGTTTCTTGTTTTAATTGGTATGAAGCCATTGATGACTATACAAAAATGACAGACAAGACCGCAGGTATTAGGGGCAGGGAAAAACTGATTGCTCCCATTAAATTTATTTGGAATTATGCAAGCAATTGTTTGACCAATCAGCATGGTGGCATTAATCAAATGCATGACATTTTGAGTGATGAAAAAAAATGTGAAACCATAGTGGTAATTGACACCACCCTTTCAAGCTCTGCCCATTATGCCGATTATGTTTTGCCCTCGTGTTCCAATTTGGAAGAATTTGACTATAGCAGTGACGGAGACAGTAATATTGCCTATGTGATTTTTAATAATAAATGTATTGAACCCCTTGGAGAGAGTCGCAGTATTTATGATATTTGTGCGGATATTGCCGAAAAAATGGGTATAAGGGATAAGTTTACTGAAGCAAGAACCCAGTATCAATGGTTGGAACACCTTTATAATCTTTCCAAACAAAATATTCCTGATTTACCTCCAAGCCTTGAAGAGGCCATGAAACTTGGGATATTTAAAAAACATGTTCCAAGTTATCATGTTGCATATCAAGCATTTAGAGAAGATCCAAAGGCTAATCCTCTTAGTACCCCGTCGGGGAAAATTGAAATTTATTCCGAGCGTTTGGCTAAAATCAGTAAGGATTGGGTGTTGAGTGAGGATCAAAAAATAACTCCTCTTCCTGCCTATATAGAAGATCCCGAAGGTTTTGAAAGTGTAAAATCAAAAACATTTCCCCTTCAACTTATTGGGCATCACTATAAACAAAGAACTCACTCAACCTATGGGAATTGTTCTTGGTTACAGGAAGTTGCCCCCCAAGAATTATGGATTAATCCTCTGGATGCAAATCCAAGAGGAATTAAACATCTTGACTTGGTTAAAATATTTAATGATAGAGGAATTACATATATTGAAGCAAAGGTAACAGCCAGAATAATTCCGGGGGTAGTTTCTTTACCCCAAGGTGCTTGGCATACTCCAAATGAAAATGGAGAGGATATAAATGGTTGTATCAATGTTTTAACTGAATTAAAACCCACAGCCCTGGCAAAAGGAAACCCGCATCACTCAAACCTTGTGCAAGTGGAAAAAGCTTAATTTTACAAATGGGCAAAAGGGAAAATAATATGATTAAAAATCCGGCATTTTATTTTAATGCAGATACTTGTGTAGGCTGTAAAGCCTGTATGATAGCTTGTAAAGATAAGCACAATAATCCCGTGGGGATATTGTGGCGTAGAGTTGCAGAATTTTCAGGTGGAGAGTGGATTTTAAATAATAATGCTTATAGGCAAAATGTCTTTGCGTATTATGTTTCAATATCTTGCAATCATTGTGAAAATCCTCTTTGTGCCAAAGCTTGCCCCTCCATGGCTACCCATAAAACAGAGGAAGGAATTGTTAGAATAGATCAAACAAAATGTGTTGGTTGCAGATATTGTGAATGGTCATGTCCTTATGGTGCGCCCCAGTATGATATGGAAAATAAAGTAATGACGAAATGTGATTTTTGTTATGATTATTTACAAGAGGGTAAAACACCATCTTGTGTGGCTGCTTGTCCAAGTCGGAGTTTGGATTTTGGAAATTATGACGAATTAGTTGTAAAATATGGAACTCATGGTACAATTGCTCCTTTGCCAAGTAGTGATAAAACTCGTCCTCACCTTATAATTAATCCTAATCGTAATTCAAAGCCGGAGGGCAGTGAAATGGGAATACGTGGTTCTAGGGTTAGTAATCCGGAAGAAATATAAGGAGTTTTAAATGGAATTGTCAATGAAGTTTTCAATGGATCAGGACTTTTTATCCTTGGCAATATTTACAATTTTGGCACAATGTGCGGCAGGTATGGCTTTTATAAAAGCTTTTCTCCCAAAGGGCAATGACAGGAAATGTTTTAATCTATGGGCATTGGTTGCCATTGTTTTGCTTGGGCTTGGAGCTTGTGTATCCATATTACATTTAAATTCACCATTTAACAGTTATAATGCCTTAAAAAATCCTTTGACTTCTTGGCTTAGTAATGAAATTTATAGCTTGATTATTTTTGGAATATGCTTAGTGGTATGTTTTTTTTATAATATATTATATACAAGAATTTTGGCTGCTTTGTCCGGCATACTATTGGTTTTTTGCATGTCCATGGTTTACATGGAAACCAATGTCAGTTCTTGGCAAGGTTATACGACCATGATTAATTTTGCTTCTTCTGCTTTGGTCATGGGAGGTGCATGTATTTTTACCTTAGATATAAAAACAAATACCAGTAAAATAGATTGTTTTGAATATGTTCCGACAATTTTGGCTGTTTCGGTTATAATCAGAATTGTGGCAACAGGCGTTTTGGTTGCAAAAGCTGACTTGCCTATTAATATTATGTATCTGGATTTGCATATAACTTTAGTTCTTTTAAGTTTATTGGTTGTCATGCTAATGCAAAGGAAGTTAATTTTTCACTTTGCCGCCATGACAGGCAGAAAAATATATAATTTGCCAATTTATACAACAATAATGCTTGTATTTATTTTTGTGGGTGAACTTGCCGGCAGAATGATGTTTTTTAGGCTTTATATGTCAAGTGGCTTATAAAGTTAAGGAAACGCTGATTAATTTGCGTTTCCTTAAACAACAAAATGACAAACCCCACTTTGTGGCAGGGGCAACGCATCTAATTTTTCTTGAGAGGGAAAACCACGTTTTTTTTGAAAAAAACGAGTTTTTCCCCCTCAAACTCCCCCTTTCCTTAAAAAAACATATTTTATACAAAAAATATATAAAATTTAAATGAAAAAAACAATGATATGTCAATATATTATAAAAGTGAAAAATTATTTCAATTAAGATGCGTTAGCCCTGCACTTTGTGGTGTTTGTGTCGCTTTCGACAGCAAAAACTGTCTTGCGAAAAGGCACAAAAATCAATCACTTTACGGAAAAATGCGATTTTTCCTGTTCTTGATTTTTGGTCGCATTGACTAAAGTCAATGCTCATTTTAATGAATCACTGATTAAATCAATGATTCATTAAAATATAAAATAATATTGATAAGGAAATTAAAATGGAAAACACAGAAGTTATTTTGGAAGCAATGAAAAAAGCAGGCGAACCATTAAATAATGGTAAAATTGTGGAACTTACAGGGCTTGAGAAAAAAGACGTTGAAAAAGCAATGAAGGTTTTAAAGGCAGATGATAAAATTGTCTCGCCCAAAAGATGCTATTGGGAACCAAAATAATCTATACTCTAAAACCTCTGTGATTCACAGAGGTTTAATTTTTTATGAGGCTTATATGTCTAAAATTTTATTATCTTTTTTTATTTCATTTTTTTTATTATTTTCTGATGCTTTTTCAAATTCTTTGTCCATGGAACTGCTTGAACAAGCCAAAAAAGGGAATAATAAAAAAATTATTTCCTTAATCAAGAATGGGGCTGATGTGGAAGTGACCGAAAGTGAATTTGGGATGACTCCATTAATGATTGCTTGTGGTTATGGTTTTTTGGATATAATTGAGACCCTATTAAAAAATGGTGCAAACATTGAAGCAAAAAGCAAGACAGGAGTAACGGCTTTATCGTTTGCAAGCAGTGCAGGGCAACTTAGGGTAATAGAATTATTATTGAAAAATAAAGCTGAGATTGAGGCAAAAGATTATTATGGAATGACTCCATTAATGATAGCGGCATCACGCGGCGAAAGTAGAGCCATAAAAACACTGGTGGAAAACAGTGCAAATTTAAATGCCGTGGATAATAATGGCAGTACTTCCCTTATGATAGCAAGTCAAGAGGGGCAAGATGAAGTAGTTAGAACCCTTCTGGCACTGGGAGCAGATGTTCATGCCAAGGATAGTGATGGTTGGACAGCATTAATGATGGCGGCAGGTAATGATAGGGCAAATATTGTCAAAGTATTATTGAGGCATGGGGCAAATATTAATGAAATAAATAATGATTTATGGACAGCATTAATGGTAGCAAGCCTAAAAAGTGACATAAATACCATTCAAACTATTCTTGAAAATGGGGCTAATCTTGAAATTAAGGATAATAACGGTTGGACGGCATTTATTATTGCAGCCCTTAGGGGTAATCCAAAAGTTCTTGAAATATTAGTAAATAATAAAGCTGACATTCATGTGAGAGATAAGCGAGGTTTTACAGCTTTAATGAATGCAAGTTCAACAGGGCAGGCGTTAACCATTAAATATTTAATTGATAAAAATGTAAATGTGAATGATACCAATGAGGAGGGAACAACTTCATTAATGTTGGCTTGCGTTGACGGACATCTTGAAGTCATGCAATTACTCTTGAATCATAAGGTAAGTATTGAAGCCAAGGATCAATATGGCAGAACTGCATTAATGTTTGCAGCAAATAATGGACAAATTGATGCAATGAAACTTTTGCTTCAAAATAAAGCTAAAATTAATAATGTGATGAATGACGGAACAACAGCTCTCATGGTGGCTGCACGTACTCAACCTGTGGAAGTTGTGGGCTTTTTACTTGAAAATAATGCAGATCCTAAAATTTGGACAAATGATGGATTGACAGCTCTTGATTTGGCAAGAGAAAATCCAAATCTGGGAGTAAGGGAATTATTAACCAAAATAATGTCTGAGCTTTATTGAAAATTTTGCATAAGGCAAATCAAAAATCCATTTTAGCGTTCACTAAGCTGTTAATGATTGTGTTTGTGAATAAGCTAAAATTTATTTTTCCAATGTGGGCTAAATAGCTGAGCGAAAGAGCATACTTCATAAATATAAAATAAATGTTATTCTTGTATTCAATATATTAAAAATAATTTATTTGTCAAATATTTATGAAGATATGCTTATATGTATAGCTCCGGCCAGAGCTTCATCAATACTGTATCTGGCATCTTTAATACTCACAAGGTAGTTTTTATGAAGCATGGAAACAATGGTAATTTTTTGACCCTCATAACAACCAAGTGAAAATAAAAAAGCTTCCATTTCCTTGTCGCCTTGTGTATTAATTTTCGTAATCAAATATTCTATGCCCATTTTACCTTGGGCCAGTGTAAAAAATTCCACATTATCTGATTGCATATTTATATCCTTTACAGAAGTCTTTTAGGTTTAGAAATATTAAAAAAAATAAAATTTGTAAGAAATTACTATATGGTTTTTGCAAATTTTAATTTTTTTTAATCACTTGTTAAAACAATGTGAGACCTCTGCGCAATCTGCTTTTAGAATAAATTTTTGTGCAGAGGTTTCAATGTATTTTTAGTCATATCCAACGTATTTAAATTTTTTTGAGGGGGAATTGTTTTTTTGAAAAACATGTTTTCCTCCTCAAAAAATTATCAGTACAAATTATTTTGCCTCTGCCAATAGGAAACTGGCTCTTGAACTGTCATTTCCTCTTTTTACAAGATAAATAAAAGCTACAACCAAGGCGATTACAGCCACTAATCCCGGAATAAATCCTAGTCCCAATGTACCTAATATGAAAAATGAACCTACTTGATAAACAAGGAAAGAAGCGATAAATGCTGTTGCAAATTGTAAACCAATTCCGGCAAACAACCATTTTTTATTTTCCATTTCAGCATTCATGGCACCGATTGCAGCAAAACAAGGAGGTGTAAATAAATTGAATATCAAATACGAAAGGGCGGCAATTTGTGATAAGCCCATGATTTGAGCAACATTAGCCGCTCCTTCAATCAATGCCAATTCTTCGGTATCGATAAAGTTTGTTATGCCATATACAACGGCCAATGTTCCTACCACGTTTTCTTTTGCAATAAAGCCTGTGATGGCGGCTGCTGCCAATTGCCAAGTACCAAATCCCAAAGGAATGAGTAAGATTGCAAAAGGACTTGAAAGTGAAGCTAAAATACTTGAGCCTTCGGCACCTTCAGCCACAACATTGAAAGACCAGTCAAAAGTTTGCATAATTTGCACAGCCGCATTACAAATCAGAATAATTGTTGCTGCTTTAATGATAAATGCCTTACCGCGGGAAAGCATAGAAACTGTTGCGCGCCAAATGTTTGGAAATTGATATTCAGGCAATTCCATAATAAAAAATGAACGTGCATATCTTTGACCTGTGATAAGCATTACAAGGTAAGCACCTACAATGATAAGGAATATACCTAAGAAATACATTAAAGTTCCTACCCATGGAGCATCGGCAAAGAACACGCCTGCAAAAAGAGCAATAACAGGAAGTTTTGCCCCACAAGGCATAAATGGTGTTAACATGGCTGTTGTTCTTCTTTGGCGTTCATTTTTTATGGTTCTTGTGGCCATAACACCGGGGATTGCACAACCTGTTCCGATAACCATAGGGATAATTGATTTACCTGAAAGTCCTACAGCCTTAAAATATCTGTCCATTACAACAGCAACTCTTGCCATATATCCACAGTCTTCCAAGAGAGCGAGCAAGAAGAACATGACCATGATAAGCGGTAAGAAGCCGATAACAGCACCAACGCCACCAATTATACCGTCCAAAAGAAGTGAGGACATTAAAGGAGAAACATCTTCACCAAGCATTGAAGCGGCCCACTCATAGAACATGTCAATATAACCGCCTAAAAAGTCTGCAATTGTAGTTCCAAGAGTTGTTTGTGAGATATAGAAAACCGCCCACATGACAGCAGCAAAAATTGGTATACCGAGAAATCTGTTTGCCACAATACGGTCAATGGAATCTTGGATATTTTGGGCACTGCTTGCAGTTTTACGGTTTTCCACAGCACTGACAAGTTTATTTACAAATTCATAACGCTTCAAGTCAGAAGCTCTGACAGCATTTTCATCAGATAAATCTACATTTTCGGCAGTGTAAGGGGGTTTTTGTCCCTTGCCTTTTACAGAGATAACCGCAGAAATAAGTTCTTTGTGCCCATTATTGTCTGAAGAAGTTGAAATTGTTTCAACAACAGGACAACCCAGTGTATCGGAAAGTTTTTTCACATCAATGGAAATTTCTTTCTTTTTGTTTAAATCACTTTTATTGAGGGCAACAACCACAGGAATACCAAGCTCAAGAAGCTGAGTTGTAAAAAATAAGCTACGGCTTAGATTTGTTGCGTCCACGATATTGATAAGAACATCAGGGTTTTCAGTTTTTACAAATTTACTTGTAATGTTTTCTTCTGAGGTAAAGGGTGACATTGAATAAGCGCCGGGTAAGTCTACCGCAATCAAATCATTTTCACTGCTAAGATTGCTTTTGATTTTACCCTCTTTCTTTTCAATTGTAACTCCTGCCCAGTTACCGACTTTTTCAATTTTTCCGGTAATGGAGTTGAAAAGAGTTGTTTTCCCACTGTTTGGGTTGCCTGTAAGTGCTATTCTCATACTTTTTCCTTTTATATGATTTGTTAATGTTTTTGCTCTCGTTTTGTAAGGAAACTCTTGTGAAATTTTCATGGAAATCCGAAATTTCGATTTAACCAATGTTTCCTTAATAATGACGTAAAAATAAAATTTTCTACATAAATAAGTATTGAATTTCAAATTTATGGATAAATTGACGTATTTTCTTGTTTAGATATATAGAAAATAATTTAAATTATCAATCTTTTTTTCAAGTAAAAACTTATTTATTTTGTAATAACTTGATTTATAATATGTTTTTTAAATTATAAAAATTAAACTATCTGGTAAAATAAACATTGAATTTCAAATTTACAATCATGTTATTCATCTACAAAAATCTATTCTAATTTCAAATATGTTTGAACTAATAAAAAATGTTTGACAGATAATATAAATCTTTCTAGTATACCTCATAGGGGTATGTGGTATAGTTTTATCTGTGAAAGCCTGTGAGCACGCCGTTCCTGTTTTCAAAAATCACAATTTTAGTATGGTTTTTGATTTTTAAATTTAAGTTAAATATAAATAAATCAAAATAGTTATGTTATTGGTTGAAAAAATGTTTTTTAAGGAAAGAGGGAAGCTATTGCTTACGTTTGAGGGGGAAAAACTCGTTTTTTTCAAAAAAACGTGGTTTTCTCCCTCAATCGGGAATCACGTGGCCTGAGAGTCTGTTTCATAAGCAATAAAAAAATAAATTATTATTTATATAATTTATTACAAGTATTTTATTTATCGAATATTTTCTGATAAATGAGGAGAAAAATGATGAAACAATGTATGGATGTGGAAGCCGTTCAAAAAAGATTAAAAAAAATTGAAGGACAAGTACGAGGAATTTCAAAAATGATTGAGGAGGATAAGCCCTGTGCCGATATTCTCATTCAAATCGGGGCTGTAAAATCTGCCCTGCACAAAACAGGACAAGTTATTTTAGAGGGTCATATGCATCACTGTGTGCTTGACGGCATAAAGCATGGCAAAGAAGAAGAAACAATTAAAGAGTTAATTTTAGCTCTGAATCAATTTTCTAAAACAATTTAACTAAAGGAAAAAAACTGTGGAAAACCATATTTTTAAATTAAACTCCTTGCCTATGATTTGTATTTCGGGCGTTTTTTTATTGGCTAGTTTTATAACTGAATACATAGTTCCCATGATGGGCGGAAGTTTTGAATTTGCAATAAATCCTGCTTGGGTTTCACTCTTGATTTCAGGTACTCCTCTTCTTTATTTGGCCATAAGAAATACATCTCAAATGCGTATAACATCACCTTTGCTTATCTCAATTGCTATGATTGCGGCAGTTTATATTGATGACGTTTTTGCCGCCGGTGAAGTTGCTTTTATTATGGCCATAGGTGAATGGCTAGAGGATAAAACGGTTGAAAAAGCCAAAAAAGGTATTGAATTATTACTTGATTTAGTTCCGACCAAGGGCAGAAAAATTTTAGAAATTGATGGTAAATATGAAGAGCAAATGATTGAAGCCGAAAAAATTGCAATAAATGATATTATCAGAGTTTTGCCCGGAGAAGCCTTTGCGGCTGATGGAATAATAATTCAAGGCAATACCACAGTTGACCAATCAATCATGACAGGTGAATCACTTCCCATTGATAAGCAAAAGGGTGATGAAGTTTTCACAGGAACAATTAATCGATTTGGTTCTGTTGATATTCAGGTTACAAAATCTTTTTCAAATTCATCATTGCAAAAAATGATTAATCTTGTGGAGGAGGCAGATAAGCAAAAAGCTCCAACTCAAAAAATTGTTGACAAGTGGGCAGGTTATCTTGTGCCTATTGCTTGTGTAATTGCCATTGTCACTTATTTTGTCTTTGCCTTTATGCTTGACAGGCAAGATGATGCCATTATTCGTGCCGTTACAATCTTAGTTGTCTTTTGCCCTTGTGCCCTTGCCCTTGCAACACCGACCTCTATCATGGCAGCTATAGGTCAAGCCACAAAAAACGGAGTTCTTATCAAGTCAGGTGAAGCATTGGAACGCATGGGTTTGGTCAATATCGTTGCTTTTGATAAAACAGGAACCATAACCCATGGTAAATTACAAGTAAGCAATATTTTAACATTTAATATTGAAGAAGAACAATTAATCACCATGGCGGCATCTGTGGAAACACGTTCAGAGCATCCTCTTGGGAAAGCCATTGTTTTTTATGCAAAAGAAAAGATGTTGAATTTACCGGAAATAACAGATTTTTCCATGAGTCTCGGTAAGGGTATTTTTGCAACTGTTAGTGGTAAAAAACTATATTGCGGTAATGAACAACTTTACAAAGAAGTCTATCAAAATGAAATTCCAAAAGAGCTTGAAAATGAGCTTGGAAAATTTCGTGATGAGGGTAAAGCCATTGTCATGGTTTTTGATGAAGTTGAAGTTTTGGGAATTATCGCCTTGTCAGACACAATTAAAGAACTTGCTCCACAAGCCATTAAATCCCTTAAAAATGCCGAAATCAATAAAACAGTGCTTTTAACAGGCGATAATGAAAGGGCTGCCAACTTTATATCCGCTAAGGTAGGAATCAGTGAAGTATATTCCTCTCTTTTACCTGAAAATAAGGTTGAAATGATTAAAAAACTTTCTGATAATGATGAAAAAGTTTGTATGGTTGGTGATGGCGTGAATGATGCTCCGGCCCTAAAGACTGCTTTTGTGGGGGTGGCCATGGGAACCATGGGAAGTGATATTGCCATTGATGCGGCTGATATTGCCATCATGGGCGATGATATAACAAAAATTTCCTATATCAAAAAACTGTCCGATGCCACAATTTTTTCCATAAAATTTAATATTACCATGTCCATGGTGATTAATTTTGGCGCTATTTTCTTATCCATAGGTGGTTTATTAAATCCTGCCACAGGTGCATTGGTGCATAATGCAGGCTCGGTTTTAGTTGTTTTAAATGCTGCCAGACTGTATGAAAAGAAGATTGATTATTAGGGAAAACAGTGATTATGGATTGCACCTTATTCCAATTTGTAATGTGTGAAGTAGGTTGATGATTGCCTTATAATTTTTATTTCGTTAACCGACAGTTTTAAATTGTTGATATATCGAAGAGTTATAATTGTCGGTTAATGAAATAAAAAATACTGGGTGTCATTGCGAACGAGTGAAACGAGTGTGGCAATCTCCTCGCCAAATCGGGGATTTTTAAACAGCTTTTAACGGGGACAGCCTTTAACGAGGAGATTGCCACGTCAGTTCTGCGAACCTCCTCGCAATTGACAGTGCTTATACTTTATTAAATCTGTAAATAAAGATTGTTGCGTGAATATAGTTATTGTAAAATATAAATATCTAACAACATCAGGAATATTCTTATATCGAAATATTTAGTCAAATCAAGTTACTACTTCAACAAGTAGTAAGAAAATGACATATTTAAAGTTCCTTTTTTATATTCTCCACCAAGGCTTTCTGTAACATAGCTTCCATCTGATTCAGGTATGTAAGTGTTGAGAACATTATCTTCTATTGTTATATTTAACTCATTTAATTCATCAAAATTACCGGTTTCCCAATTGTATATTTTTATGGAGTTTGGTGAAACTTGAACCATGGCATAATTTAATGAATCTGGAACTGCAGGCAATAATTGTATAAGTGAATAGGTTTTTACTCCGTTTTCATCTGTATGAACACTGGCATAGCCGCCGGATTCAACCCCACCCAGTCCTTCATAGTATTCAAAACTATCATTATATTTTGCTATGCTATATTCCGCATATTTGCTTGCATCGATATAGGCTAAGCCATAGGCTTCTGTGATGTCTAAGCTGTCAAATTTGAATGCAACATCATTCTTAATTCTGTTATGAATAACTTTTATCATTTTGTCATATTCTTTTTCTGGCATTAGATTATAGGCATTCATTAATGTAAGATCGAGTAAGTCATAGGGGTTTTTATAGTCAAGGCTTTCTTCCCAATATTTATTATGGTCTTTTGGCAAAGGAAGTTCTGTCTTTGCATTTGTCAAACTAATATGTTCATATTTTTTAAAGCCTTCTGTGTAAAATGGATCTATGTTAAAATGTAAATAAGCGTCAGGGTTATTGATTGACAATGGAAAATGGTCAGGGTGATTAATGAATTCCGGGTGGGCAAATGAATCAATAAAATTCATGGTATAACCTTCATCATAGTAATTTTCTGATAAAGTTAATATATCTTCTTGCATTCCGTCGCCAAGATTTTTATCAAATTTACCACCCAATAAATAAATTGTAAAAAGTTGTTCTCCGTATTGGTGTTCTATAAAGCCATCAATGCTTATTGATTCTACAGTAACATTTTTCTTGGATAATTCTTCTTTTGCAATTTTGATAATATTATCGGCTGTTTCAAAATCATTTCCCAAGGCATAGTCAAGTTCCAAATAAGCATTATCACTTCTTCTAAAAGCATAGGAAGCAACTTCTCTTATTCTGTCTTGCCCCTCAGGTTTAATGTCGGCAGTTATAACGAGTTGAATTACATCACCATTATCAAATGGGTATGTTGCTATGTAAACATCTGAATTTTCGGCTTCTTCATTCCAATAATTTCTGTATAATTCCAGAAATTGACCATCAATTGAGTTTTCAATCAATTGCAAGGTAGGATTTCTGTAGTTATATTCTGCAAATACTTCTTGTCCTCCATCGTATTTTATTAATGGAATTTCTACAAAAGAATTGTCATTGTATTCTTGAATACTCATGCCAATTTCTGTTTCAGAATTATCAATTTCCACATCTGCCTGTGCAGACAAGGGCATAAGCCCAAATAATGCCAGACCCAGTATAATGGGCGCTTGTTTTAAAAATTTCATAAATTTTCCTTTTTAAATAAATAATTGTGGTTAAAATATTGCCAAAAACTTTAATTTTTATTGACATTATGCCAACTTTTTTTGCATTTTAAAACAGTAGTTTTTTAATAAAGCTAAATATTATAACTGTTTATTGTTTTTAACGAATAAAATGATTTATTAAAATAATTAATATTCTAAATTTATTGCAAATAGTGTTCCAAAGATAGCACTTTTATTTATTGTTGATTACTTTTAACTAGGCTGTGTTTCTAAATTATTTAACGTTATAATAAAGAGTTACTTTATTTATGATAAAAATTTGAAAATTTACCTTACCGATAAAATTTACAGTTTGACGCAGATATTGGAAGTCTGACCGGTTTATATATTTTATGACAACAGAAAACCCAACTTGATTTTGCGAAGCAAAAACAAGTAATAGAAAACAATATAAGAATTTATTACTCAGGTCACTTAATATTTATATGAAAAACACTTTAATTCAGTATTTTTATAAATATAATTAGTGTGTTGTAAGAAATAGAAATACAAATACTTAATGACCCCCGTAATAGAAACACACCCTAATATTAAGTTATGAAAAAAATGCAAGAAATAAGTATTTAGTGTCTATTTCTTGCATTTTTATATTGAGACTTTATTCTTTTACAACAAAATTTCCGTCTTTAACATTATATAATTGATAGATGGAACCAATGCGATCGCCTTTTTCATTAAAGCTGAATACGCCTGTGATTCCGGGATAATCTTTTAAGGTGTTTTTCAAATAGTCAGCCATATCTTCTGAATTGGCATCAGTATTTTTAAGGGCTTCTACTATAACATTAAAGGCATCGCCTGCCAAAACAGCCCATACAGATTGAGGATATTCACCATATTTATTTTTATATTCTTGCATAAAAGCTTTGCCTTCGGGTGTTTTTAAATCACTGGCAACGGCAGGGCTTAAGAATAAAAATCCTTCGGCAGCTTTATTTCCTGCAACTTTTAAAAGGTCGGGATTGTTTACGGCATCTCCGCCCATCATGGGTACATCAAAGCCCATTTCCATTTTTTGGCGTAGCAAAAGCCCTGCTTCGGGATAATAACCTGTAAATAAAATTAATTCGGGATTACTTGCTTTAATCTTTGTTAAAATTGCAGAATAATCCTTTTCTTTTGGAACCAAAGCATCAAAAAATACAATGTTTACATCATTTTTTTCAAGTTCTGCCTTGGCTTGGTCTGCAAGTCCTTTTGCATAGGAAGAATTGTCATGAACAATGGCTATGTTTTTATAACCAAGTTTTTGCACAAAATTGCTGGCAACCATGCCTTGTTCATCGTCCCTAGGAGATGTTCTGAAAAAATATTCAAGTCCTTTTTCTGTAAGGCGAATAGTGGTTGAGCCTGTGCCGATTTGTAAAATTTCAGATTCATCATATATATTTTGAGTTGCTTCTGTTACAGCAGAACCATAGGTTCCGATGACTGCAATAATTTCTGAGGTAATTAATTTTTGAGCGGCAAGGGCAGCGGTTCTTGGGTCACCGCCATCATCTTCAATAATTAATTCAATCATTTTGCCATTAATTCCACCGTTTTTATTTACTTCATCTTTTAATAGGGTAACAATTTTCTCCATGCCTTGGCCTTCACTTGCCCAGCCCCCTGTCAATGGACACATCAGGCCGATTTTAATGGTTTCGGCACTGGCGCCAAAGGCCAAGCCGACTGTCAAGAGGCTAGTTAGTAAAACTGATTTTAACAATTTCATAATTTTTCCGTTTTTCCTTGGTTTAAGTTAAACTTTGTAAATCAAGACCTCAAGCAATTTAGGTAATTGCTTAGAAGTTTTCCATTGACATTTTTATTCAAAAATTCATAATATGTCAATTTAGTAAAAAATTCAAAATAAATTATCATTTAAATTAATTTTAATATTTCAGGCCATTAATTGTGTATATGAATTTAATTTTCAGTTATAGAAAGTGATTTTAAAATCTTGCTTGACCTGAGTTTGAAATTGTGCTAAGAAAAAAAAAGATTAAAATAAAACTTGTGTATGGTTAAAATAGTTTATTATATACAAGTTATTTATAGTTTTTGGCCAATCATAAAATAAATTTATGATTTTTACGTGCATAAGCACTAAATAAAAATTACACCTACCCGGAGGCTAGTATGCGTTACTCCATCGGACTTGGTAAGGACGGCGTTGAAGAACGCCTTGCAAAACATGGTATTACTCGCCGTGACTTTTTAAAGTTCTGCTCAACTGTAGCAGTGGCCTTGGGTCTTGCTCCCACCATGGCACCATCAATTGCAAAAGCTCTTACACAAGCAAAGCGTCCCGCTGTTGTTTATCTTCATAATGCTGAATGTACAGGTTGCTCAGAAGCTTTACTTCGTGCTTATCAGCCTTATATCGGAGAAATTCTTTTTGATACAATTTCTTTGGATTATCACGAAACCATTATGGCTGCCTCCGGTGAGGCGGCAGAAGCAGCCTTGGAAGCGGCAATAAATAATCCTGATGGTTTTGTTTGTTTGGTTGAAGGTGCCATTCCAACCATAGCCGATGGGGCATGGGGAACAGTTGCAGGCCATACAATGCTTGCAAATTGTGCCAAAATTTTGCCAAAAGCAAAGGCTGTTGTTTCCATTGGAACCTGTGCCAGCTATGGTGGCGTTCAAGCTGCCGCTCCAAACCCATCTGAAGCCAAAGGCGTGAATGAATGTTTTGCTGATATTGGTGTTAATGCAATTAATATTGCAGGTTGCCCACCAAATCCATTAAACATGGTTGGTGCTCTTGTTGCGTTTTTAACAGGAATGAATATTGAGCTTGATTCTGAAAATCGCCCCGTGCTGTTTTATGGCGAAACAGTTCATGATCAATGTGAGCGTTTACCTCACTTTGACGCCGGTGAATTTGCACCCTCTTTCGACTCTGAAGAAGCTAAGAAAGGCTGGTGTCTTTATGAGCTTGGCTGTAAAGGTCCAACAACTTATAATAATTGTCCAAAGGCTCTTTTCAATGAAGTTAACTGGCCTGTTCGTGCAGGGCATCCTTGCATAGGTTGCAGTGAGCCCGGATTCTGGGATAATTTAAGTCCTTTTTATGAGTCTTAATGAAGCACTGATTAATTCCGATTTCGGAATTAATCAGAAAAGCACACTGCCTTTACTCGCCCTTTGGGACGCAAAAATCGTGGTTTTTGCTCTCGTTTCGGCGTGCAAAATAGGCATTTCATGTCTATTTTGTAAGGAAACGCCTTTATATTTTTTGTGAAATTTTTAAATTTTTTTTTAATCGGCGTTTCCTTAACTTGTCATTAATTTCATTATATTAATAAGTAAAAAAAGAGAGCTGACATTATGAGCCAAACACCTAAAAGTAATTATAGCGGGCCAATTGTTGTTGACCCAATTACTAGAATAGAAGGTCACCTTAGAATTGAAGTTGACGTGGAAGATGGTGCCATTAAAAACGCCAGAAGTTGCGGAACTTTATTTCGTGGTATTGAAAATATTTTAGTTGGACGTGATCCAAGAGATGCCCAACACTTTACCCAACGTACTTGTGGCGTATGTACTTTCACCCATGCCTTAACCTCCACAAGAGCCCTTGAAGATGCCATGGGCATTGAAATACCAAAAAATGCAACACTTATCAGAAATATGATGCTTGGTATTCAATATGTGCATGACCATATCGTTCATTTCTATCATTTACATGCCCTTGACTTTGTAGATGTGGCTGCTGCCATTAGTGCAAATGTTAAGGAAACAGCGGCACTTGCGGCTAAAATCTCTAAAAAGCCCACTTCTGAAGCAGAATTAAAAGCTGTTCAAGATAAAGTTGCCGGACTTGTTGCCAGTGGACAACTCGGTCCATTCACCAATGCATATTTTCTTGGTGGACATGAAGCCTATAAATTAACGCCGGAACAAAACCTTTTGGCTGTTGCTCACTATCTTGAAGCCCTTAGGGTTCAAGTAAAGGCTGCCAAAGCCATGGCCATATTTGGTGCTAAAAACCCACATCCTCAAACATTGATTGCAGGTGGTGTCACTTGTTATAATTCTTTGAATAAAGAAAGTTTTGATATGTTTGAACAACTTTATAATGAATCCATGGAATTTGTTGAAAATACACTTATTCCTGATGTTATATTGGTTGGTGGAGTATATCTTGGTGAAGCCACTTATGGCGGCGGAGCTGTAAACTATCTGACCTTTGGTGAGTTTCCTGCACCTGGTAAGGAAAGGGATCTCAAAAGTCGTTGGTTTAAACCGGGTGTAATTAAAAACCGTGACTTATCAATGGTATATGATTTTGATCCAAGTAAGATTGAAGAACATGTACGCCATAGTTGGTATGAAGGTGATACAGCCAGACATCCTTATGAGGGAGTAACAGCACCTGAATTTACTCATATTGGCGACCAAGATCGTTATACATGGTTAAAAGCTCCTCGTTATGACGGAATGGTTGTTGAAACAGGTCCTCTTGCTCAAATGCTTGTTTGTTATGCCCAAGGGCAAAAAGAAGTTGTTGAGCCTGTGAACTTTGTACTTCAAACCCTGGGAGTAGGGCCTGAAGCTTTATTCTCAACCTTGGGAAGAACAGCAGCTCGTGCCATTGAATGTCTTGTAATCGGAAAACAAACAAAAGTATGGTTTGAAGAACTTAAAGCCAATGTGGCAGCAGGTGATAGCCAACTTTGTGTTAATGTTGAAGTTCCACAAAATGCCAGAGGTGTCGGCTTTGTTACTGCTCCTCGTGGTGGCTTGTCTCACTGGGTAAACATTGAAGATCAATTGATTGCCAATTTCCAATTGGTTGTTCCTTCAACTTGGAATTTTGGACCAAGAGATATGGCAGGAAATCTTGGAGCTGTTGAACTTGCTCTTGTTGGTAACCCAATTGCAGACCCAAAACGTCCTGTTGAGATTTTGAGAACAGTTCACTCCTTTGACCCATGTATTGCTTGTGCTGTTCACGTTATTGACCTTGATACAGGTGAAACTCAAGATTATAGAATTTTATAATTTATAAAATATTATAAAGATTAATTAAAAACCGTCCTGATATTGGGGCGGTTTTTTAGTTAAGGTTCTTGCTTTGACTAGTACCTTGCTTTGTCTAAATATCTCGATATAAAATTTATTTGACAGAATATAATCAAGTTAGTATGTATAATTAAGAAAGATTATATTCGCATTTTTAGGTAAAGCAAGGAACTAGGGTGTGTTTCTAAATTCTTGTATTGTTCTCTATTACTTGTTTTTGCTTCGCAAAATCAAGTTGAGTTTTTCTATTGTCATAAAATATAGG
>CAYJGE010000039.1:0-21246 GCA_964369835.1 uncultured Mailhella sp. | reverse complement strand
CTAAAATCAAAAATCATTCCATAATTATGTTTTTTTTAAACCGGAATGGCGTGTTATTCACCCTGATCTTCATTTTCTTCCATGTTTTTTTGAATAAGGGTAAATAGATCTTTTTGATCTTCCATTTGAATATTTTTTAGGTTAAATTCTTTGGTTATGAATATTTTACTGTTGGATATGGTTTGTAAAAGCCAATCTTGATAAATTTGAGGAATTTTTTTATCTTTTATTTTTTTATCGGCAATTGCATAGATTTCCAATGCATCCAATTTTTTTTCCGGTTTAATTTGATTCATATAAATTGTATAAAAAAGGTGTTCTTCGTCTCTGATTTTTGAAAAAGTTTTTTCTTTTAATTCTGTAATGATGGCGGCATATTTTTCAGGTAATTGATCTGTTGTAAAAATTCCTTGTTCAACAGAGATCTTTGGGTTTTCAAAAATAGTTAAATCCACTTTCTTTTCAAGTGCAATTTTAACAAGATCTTCTTTGTTACTGCTTTTTAAAATATAAAAATCAAATAACTTTGGAATTATCGCTATTTCAGGATTTTCCATCAAATAAGTATCAATTTCTGAAGATTCATTGACAATAGTTTTGGACAAATCATGGCGAAGTTCATCAATTAATAAATTATTTTTTAATTGATTTTTCCATAATTGATAATTAATCCCATTTTTTTCAAGCATGCTTATGAATTCTTCTTGAGAAATTGGTTCAAGACCATCATAACTTTCACGAACGGAATTTTCTAAAATATTTACTTTTTCTTCATCAAAACTTATTTGTCTTTTCTCAATTTCTTGTTCTGCTAAAATTTGCTCAATTCGATTATAAATTATTTGAGCATATTCTGTTTGAAGTTCTTTGACGGTTGAAGAAAAAGTTGATTTAAAAGCATAGCGTATATCATAAAGGGCTTCAATTTCTTCAAGTTTTATTTCATAACCATTTACTGTTGCAACCACACTGACATCTTTTTTAATATTTGTATATTTATGTATTATATTTTCAACATAATTAAATACTTCTCGATGAAAATATCCGATTATGCAGGCAAGTAAAATAAAGAATAATAATATTTTTTTCATAAAATTTTTATTAAGACCTTTGTATAATGATTAAATTGAAAATTTTTAAGAAAATACTGATAAAATATGAGAAACGCAGATTTTTTCAGAATGAGGGAAAACATACGTGATTTCGGATTGAGGGGGAAAACCACGTTTTTTTGAAACATTCCACGACGCCTGACGGCCGAGCGAGTTTTTCCCCCTCAAACGTAACTGCTTCCCCCTTTGCTTAAAAAACATTTTATCAAATAACAATATAACTATAATGTATTAAAACAATCTATTTATAAAACATTTATGAAAATATGCTCAATAATTTTTAATAGACTTTTAGTCTATTGCCCTGACGGTTTTGTTTTCTACTAAAAATGTTTTAGTATTTGGTATATTTTCTTGTAATAGCCTTGCTGTATCCTCATGACAAGTATAGTATAAAATTTGTTGAGTATTTTCAAGACCCATCGTGTCATCTTGCTCCAATTTATTTTTAGATACAATTTTATTTAAAATTTCGACTGTATTTTTAATTCTATCTGAGTCAAAATTAACTAAAATATCGTCCATTAAAATTGGCAGAGCTTGATGGGTTAGAGAGCGATTTTTAATATGTGCCAAGCGTAGGGCTAGATATAATTGCTCTTTTGCACCTTGACTTAAAATTTCCGTGCTAAGGTGTACTCCGTCTTTATCAACAACTTTAATTTCTTTACTTTCAAGAGAAAGATAAATTTTTTCCCATGCTTGACTGGTGATTGTTGCAAAATATTCAGAAGCCAAGGCAATTACTTTAGGTTGACGCTCAATCTCATATTGTTTTCTTGCTTTTTGTATTACTTGCTTGGCAAATGATAGCTCAAGCCATTTTGAATATACTTCATCAATATTTTCTTCAATCTGTAATTGCTCCATTCTTAATTCATCAAGTGTGGTGGATGAAATAACTTGCTCACGTTTAGCAGTCAATATACCATTTCTATTTTGTATTTCATTGATTTTATTATCTATACTATTTTGTTTTTGTTTTAAATCATAGCTTTTGTTTTGCCAATTTATGTCGGATTTTTCATCAAAAAACTCAAAAATTTCCGGTAAAGCTTTATCATTTTCAAGTACAAATTGCCTATGTTTTGGGCTCTGTGATTTTTCAATGAATTTTGGCAAATTTATATTGATAAAATTTTCTTCAATTGCCAATGAATTACGAATAGCTTCATCGTGTTGTTTTTGTATTTCAATTAATTCGCGCAGTTGACTTTCTGTTTGCACTCCTGCCAAATCAAAAAGATTTTTCAATCTTTCATCAATTTCGTCAAGAACATTTTGAACTTCGTCAATATCACGCATCAAACTTGAAAAAATTTGATTCATATTTTCTTTTTCTTTTGATTTTGCCAAATCATCTTCAAATTGGGCATAAAGCTCTTTAAATACATCTTGAGGATCAACTTTGCTCTTTGTTTGAATTTTTATTTGATATTTTGAAATTTCAATAATTTCCTTTAATTTTTCTTCAAAATTGGAGATAATCGCAGAGGCAGAGTTAAATCTACTCAAAATTATATCATATTCAAGTTTTACATTTTCAAATCTGGCAATGGCTTCAAGTAATTTTCTGACTAAATTTAAATCAATATATTGACCTGTTTTTATTCGAGAAGCATTACTTTCCTCATGGGAAATATTGATAAAAGTTTCGCTTTGTAAGCGTTCATAATAGTCCTCAAAGGATATATCGGAAAGAATACTGGTATCGCATAAAAATTGCACACAATCATTATAAGCTTCATCAATACGATTTTTACGCTTTAAAATATCTTCTTCAACATTTGCAACCCTTTGTTTGGCATTTTCTTCGGATTGCTCTGAAAACTTTAATGATTTTTCTTGTTCCGGATTTAAGCTGTCCTTATCTGAATTTATTATTTTCTTAATTTCAATTAATTCAATTTCTAATTTGTCTATCAAAAGATTGAATTTTATTTTCTTGCTGATAATACTGTTTTGTAAAATTACAGGAAAATATTTTTTGGCAAATTCTTGTATCTTTAAAATATTTGCATACGCTTCAATATAGGTATCATTAAATGTAAGAAAACGCTTTTCAAAATTGGTACAAGCATCAATTCTCATGAAAAATCCTTCTATCTGTCTTGGAGAAGGAATTGTAGAAAAATAAAATTCTTGGAAAAATTGATCCCATTCCAAATTATACTCATCTAATTGCTCTTGATTTTCTTCAAGAAGTTTTTCATATTCTTTTTTATCTTCGAGTAATCTTTGATAAAATTCTTTATTATTTTTTTTCTTTTCTTCCTCTCTGTCAGTTTGCTCAACCAAGTCTTGGTTCCAAATGTCTTTTAGCTCTAATATTAAATGATTGACCATTGTTTGATAAAGTTGATTATCATCTATAATTTTTCTGGTTGAAACGGAATTTAAATTATAATGATAGGCATCTGTAAGGTTTGTGATTGGTTCATCATCTTGTTCAGAAAGTGAAAATAAGTTTGCATGTTGTTCAAAACTTTCTTCCTTATCAAAATTTAAGGAAAGAGCATTAACCGGCTTTCCTTCTTCCCCTGAATTGAGATTATTAAATACTTTATTATAAAAAGAAAATTGATTTTCTTCATCAATACCAAATTTATCATTTATTATGGAAACCTCTTCAGCTTTCAAAGGTTTTAAGCTTTCCAAAGTTATTGTTAATTGCTGTTCATTGGTATTTAAATCAATTAAATTCTGCTTTAATAGTTTAGACTTATGCTTTGGCAACATCATACTAAGTAGAGAAAAAACAAAAAGCACACCACAAACCCAATAGGGAATATAGAGGGAGGTAAAATATTGTAAGGCATAATCTGCCAAAATATTATCAAATTGTTCTATTAAAATATAGTCTTGTCCGCCAAAAAATCTAATAATTGCAAGCAAGCCTGAAGATAAAAGACAAAGTATACTGGGTAAATAAGTAAGTTTTGAAACTTTATTATCTTTTGCTTTGTTTATTAACTGTTCTTGTTCATTATTTAACTGTTTTAATTGTTCAATTCTGCCTGTTCTTTGATTATTTATTTCTTCAAGTTTTTCAAATGCTTCTTTTTGAGTGTCCAAGTGCTTCAGTGAAATACTGTCCACTTCAGGCAATATATTTCCTTTATTATATTGTTCTATTTTATCAAGAGTTTTTATGAGTTTTTTGTTTATTTCATTGGTATTTTTTTCTTGTTCTATGATTTGATCTGCAATGGGTACTATTTGTTCCTTTTGCTCACTAATTAAACTTATTAAATAGGAAATATAGGAATAATAATTTCTGTTGTTTTCATCGTTAATTAATTCTTTACTGATATGGTCTATATTAATAGGATCAAAATCTTCATAAAATTCAGAATATTCTGTTGGATTAAGAATATCTAACTTCTCGGTTTGTTTTTTCCAATCAGAGAAAGCTAAGGAACCTTGCTGATATTTCACTCCTATGGATTTACTTGCTTCTTTTGCTTGTTTCAGAAGTTTAAGATATCCATTAATAAAATTGTTGTTCATATCAGGATGAACTTTTTCCATCAATTTTTTTCTTTCTTCTTCAAAATCTTGAAGTAACTTCTCTTTTTTGGTTGTTGCTTCATTTAAATCTCGTTCGGCATATTCAAGAGCAGTATTTGCACTTTGCAAAGAAGATTCTGCTTTTAAAATTTTTGCCTCATGAGCTGAAAAGTCAATTAAAAATCGGTCTTGATATGAAACAGTTTTTAAAAATTCTGCCAAACTTGCACTATTTAGTTTTTCTCTTTCGGTATTTTGCCCGTCAAGCAAGGTCCATTTGAGTTTTAAATTAGCACTTGCGTTGGCTAATAATGGTATAAAGTCATCTTTTTTAGATGTAATTGCCGAAATATCTGACCGTGATTTTATATATTCATCTTTATCATTTTGCAGTTTGAGAATATCTTGCTGTAGACTTAATAAGGAATTTTCACCCTTATTATTATTTTGATAGGCATCAATTTCATCTAATTTGATGTTAAAATTATCAATGTCTTTTTCTTTGATCTTTTTTTGTTCCAATATTTTTTCAAGAACTTTTTCGGCATCTTCTGGGAATGTGACATTAATGGGAGGTAATTTTGCAAGAAAATCTTGCAAAGAAGACCATTTTCTCCATTGAGCAAAATTATTTAGAAGAAATTGTAACTCTTCAACCTTAACATTATTTTGTTCTCTTTCTTCCTGCAAAGAAGCCAAGCTAAGTTCGAGTTCTTGCTGTTCTTTTTGAATACTATCAAATTGCATTAGTTCATGATAAGCGTCATCAAGTTCGTTTTTATTATTATTCCAACTCTCAAATAATTTTTGCAATACAGTATTTTTGTTTCTTGGTTTATATAGTTTATCAATTTTTTCTTGAATTTGGTCAATGGCAAAAACAGGACCCCTTAATCCTAAACCAAAGCTTGCGCCCAAAATAGTATTAAATATCTCAGAACCGTGGAAATTTCCTATATTTTGCAATTCCAGCAAATTAAAACCATAGATCATTCGGTAAACTTCACGGCTTACTCCATTTAACATCTCAAAAACAAGATTTTCATTCAGTTTAATACCATTTTCATCAAAAAGTTCCAGATGCTGTGGATTTTCTTGAAAATTCCTGACAATATTAATATCACCTTTACTTGTGTCGTGCACAAGCATTTTTCCACCTTTTGAAGTTCTGATGGTTTGAGTTAACATATTGTGTTTACTTGGAATACCGGTTAACATGGTTCTAATAAATTCCATACTTGAACTTTTACCGGCTTCATTTTTTCCTAAAAAAACAGCAACTGCACAAGGGATATCCTCAACAATAAAATTCTTTAACGGACCAAATTCTTCTATATGAAAATTTTTAATATACATAATATACCTTAATTATATTTAATTCACTATTTATAATTTTTTATTGCTGACCTGGTTCAAAGACTTCTACACTGATTTCTTCTGCTTTGGCAATTAAATCTTCTAAATCTCTATAATCTAATTTTTCGTAAATCTTATTTTTATCTTTAATATTAGATGTATATAATACTATTTTTGATTTTAATTGTTCTGAAGCTTCTTTTTCCATGCTATAGAATAATTTTTCATTTTCACGAAGTTCATTTGTAACTCTAAATACTTCACCCAAAATATCATCCCTTTCAATGGCTTCATTAAATGCAAAAACAGGACGCACATGTGAAACAATATCTTTAATGTAAATTCTGGGTTCAGAATTATTTTTTTCAAGTAATTTACAAAGCTCATGTTTAATTTCAAGATCTTTTAATTGATCTGAAACATCACTGTTTCCATATAATCTTATTCTGAAGGCAAGATCTGTACAGTGAGGAGAAAAGGAAAGCTTTTGTACATAATCACCTATTGCTTTGGAAATTATTTTTTGAACTTTTGTAATATTATCAACCTCTTGACGTGAAGGTAGTTTCACATCCAAAGAATGCCATTCCAAAGGTGCAAGACTAAAAAAAGTATATTTTGGCTTTAAAATTTCAGCATTTTCATTGCAAGTAATCTCAACCATTACACAACCATGTTGTCCAATATCATTTATGTTTAATCCTTGAACAGCACCAGGAAAAATAATAAGTGGATCTTTATTTATCTCAGTAAAATTATTAAAATGTCCCAAAGCCCAATAATCCATACTTTTATCAGTTAAATCTTTCTCGGAACAAGGAGCAAAATCATCAAGCCCTTTATTTTTTTCCAGATAATTTGACATGCTTGTATGAAGCACTCCAATATTAATTCCATCACCGTAGTCAGGCTGAAAAAGAGAAACTAAATTTCTGATTTCATTTTTACAAGAATGACTAATTCCAAAAATTCTCGCCAATTCCTTTGGTTGACCTGTTTTATCATCATTATAAAAATATGAAAAATAATTCCAAGTCTCATCAAAAATATATATATTGTCAGGCCAAACAATTGATGAAAAGTCCTGTTTTGTTTTCTCAGATATAAAGTCAAGATTTCCAAGGGCATAATAGACAGGAATATTTAACAGTGAAAGCTCTTCAAATGCATTTTTCAAAGTAAACCTTGCTTTTAAACTGCCTTCCTCACTATTATACATATTACCGGAAAAAATAACAAAATCAGGTTTATGACTCTTACATAAATCAATAAAATTTTTTAAAGCAAGATATGGAGCATGTTGCATTTCAAACTGCTCCTGTCTTTCATAGGAGAATAGATTAAGATTACTATCCAAATGTAAGTCTGATAAATGTAAAAAACGTAATGTTTTCATTACTAAACCTCTTATATAATATAAAGTATTTATAGTTAATTCAGAAAAAATCCCATAAAATACTTTTTAGTAAAGTTTCTCTTCAGAGAAAAATTAAAGTCCAAAATTTTTTATAGCAATCATACAAGCATGAAATTTGTCAAAAAAAGTTCTGATAAATTTATTTTTACCCAATAATCTTTGATAATTTGCCCGATAACAAATAATTTAAAAATGCCGCCAAATCTAAATTTTTAAAATCTCACAAAAGCTTTTCTTGCAATATGTATAAAATGTCTATTTTACACTCCGAAACGAGAGCAAAACCAATATTTTGCGTCCCTTCTGCTGCATGGGAATGAGCAAAGGCAGATACCGTCCTATTTAATTCACGCCAAAACTAATTATTTAAATCAAAACATAGTAATTTTTACTTTTTTAACAACAAATCAGCTTATTTTTTAATATCAATTAATTGAATTAAAAATAACTAAAAAAATATATATTCAGCCACTGATGTTCGGCTAATTTTCCGAGGAAATATGTCTATTTTTTTAGCAAATCCTAAATTTTTAATTAAAAACGAATTTAATGTTCTATTTTTTATTTGGAACGGCTAATCACATACTTTTTATAGTTCACATAATAAAAAATTGACAATATTTATAATTTAAATAAATCGAACATAGAAAAAAATATCATACATAATTATTTTTTACTAATTTCTTCCATAAGCAATTTTACTTCTTCACTATTTGGGTTTATTTCCAATTCTTTTTTAAGATATGAAATAGCTAAAGCATTTTGCTTTGCATCCATAAAACTTTTAGCAATATAAATAAATAAACCCTTTTCATTTTTATAGAATGTAATGGCAACCTTATACATTTCATCTGCCTTGGCAAATTGACTTTCTGATAAATACTTTTTTCCCCACATTAAATATTTATCAAGATTGGCTTTTCTTTCCTTGGCATCATGGTAATTTTCATTGACAACTTTTTTTGAAACAGTTTCATAAACTTTTTTAATTTCAGTATACAAGGTTTTTTCTTGCCCGGCATTAAAATTGCTAATTAAACTTTTAAATGGTTCGCATAATGATAAAAGATATGTATCTGTCAAATATACTTGTAAAATTTCTCTCACAATCGTTCTGGTATCACGGGCTGAAAAGGATGGATTTTTACATAAGCCCTGCATCCCCATTAATAATAATTTAAGTGATTCTTCAAAACTACCCTTTGTAGCATATAATTTTGAACGGGATAAATTGTCCTTAACAGTCCTCAAATCCATGTTGGTCTCCATCAAATAAATTTATATATTTAAAATTTTTATAATATAATAATAGCAATTTTTAAGTAAGCACCAAGCAGCTCTTCCTAAAGTGGAGCATTGGCTTTAGTCAATGCAACCTATCTGCCGACAGGCAGAACAAAAACCAGAAATAGGCACAATTCACTTACATCATTACTCCATTGATTTTATGCCTTTTAGCAAGGTAACTTTATACCGCAAGCGACGCAAAAAACCGCGTGATTCCGGATTGAGAGGGAAAACCACGTTTTTTTGAAAAAAACGAGTTTTTCCCTCTCAAACTCTCCTTTTCCTTAAAAAACATTTTTCAATTAACAGTATAACTATACTAATTTATTTATATTTTACTTAATCTAAAATCAAAACCATACCAAAATTGTGGTTTTTGAAAAACGGAATAACATGTGCAAAAAACCCACAAAATGGTTTGCTATTTCAAGATTCAGAAAACGCAATTTAATCAGCCTTTCCTAAAAATAATATAAATTACAATATTAAACAAGTCAAAAAAAATTTTGAAAAAAATTTAAAAATTTTATACTATTATTTTGAAAAGTTTTTTTATAAGAAAGCTTTATTGCTATAAATAAAGCAAACACCATAAAGCGAATTTTGTATCTTACCACGTGATTTCGGACTGAGGGGGAAACCACGTTTTTTGAACTAATCCATGACGCTTAGTCTCACTTTGCTCAACATAAGCTTGATGAATTTTCCCCTCTCAAACGTAAGTGCTTTCCCCTTTCATTAAAAAAATTTTCACTAAATAACAATATAACTATTTGACTTATTAATATTTTAATGTCTGTAATCAAAAATTATGTCATAATTATGGTTTTGAAAACCGGAATGGCGTATATCTTACTGATTTAGGAATAAAAAAACTATTATGGAGGTTTAATAATGTTTAATAAAATCTTGCTATTAATTTTTTCTTTTACCTTACCCCTATTAATTGGTTTTGGAGCCGGTCGTTTATCAGCTGAAAGCTCTTTGATTTATAATGATTTTAAATTGCCACCCCTAGCACCTCCGTCCTATGTCTTTGGAATTGCATGGACAATTATTTATATCTTAATGGGATTATCATGCTTTTTGATTTTTGTTGCAAATATTAACAAAAAAAAGAAGAAAGTAGCGTTAATTTATTATTTTTTGCAGCTAACAGTTAATTTTTTTTGGACATTAATCTTTTTTAATCTCAATTTTAAATTATTTGCTTTTATTTGGATTTTACTTTTAGTTTTTTTATTAATAAAAACCATGGCTGCTTTTTTACAAATTGATAAAATTGCATTTTATTTGCTAATACCTTATATTTTATGGTTATTATTTGCTTCTTACCTTAATTTGGCATTATATGTTTTAAATGATATTTATTAATACACTGATTTAATCTGTGTCCCCATAAGGAAATTTTGTAAGAAATAATCAGACTACAAGTTTGGAGTTAGTATGTATTTTGCAATAAGTGCTTGTTTGGCAGGCTTTATTTGTCGTTATGACGGGAAAAATCAAGCAAATCCTATCATTGAAAAATTATATAAAAAAGGTTATGCTCTTCCCGTCTGCCCTGAAGTATTGGGTGGTCTTTCCGTTCCGCGTACCCCATGCGAAATGTTAAATGGCAAAATTATAGACAAAAATGGTATTGACCATACTTTTGCATTTTTACAAGGTGCATTTAAAGCTTCTGTCATGATTAAAAATTCAGGCTGTCAGGTGGCAATCTTAAAATCCAAATCTCCTTCTTGTGGTTATGGTAAAATCTATGACGGAACATTTACAAAAAGATTAGTGGACGGCTCCGGACTTTTGGCTCAAATTTTAATCCAAAATCCTATTAAAATCTTTACTGACGAAAATTTTATACAAAAGCTGACTCATTCGCACTTATAAAACATGAACAACTGAAATAAATTTAAATTCATTTAAGCTAAAGATTTTTATAAACAATAAAAAGTAATTATTATTCATCTAATTCAAATTATTATATATTTTATTTATCAAATAACCATGAAAATATGCTTATGTGGATTTTAATTCATGTCAATCGAATTGTGAAAATTACTTTCAAAAAATACAAAAGCGGATTGACGTAGCTTTTAATTTTACTAAAAAAGTCTTTACTTGCATATTTTAGCATTTTGTTTTATTTTTAGCTTATTGAACTAACCTAAAGAGGGCATAAATAATAAAAAAATTAATTATTATTCATATAATTAATTTTATTATAAATATTTATTTATCAAATATTTATAAAGATATACGTATACAAGCCGATTTAGCCTTACAAAGGTTAAATAAATAGAGTCACAATTAACAGTATGGATTAATTTATTTTTTATTGCTATAAATATTATGTTAAAATCATAGTTAAGGTGGGATTTTATAAAAAATAGTTGTATAGAGGTCTTATATTATGTTTAAAAATTTGCGAATTGGCACCAAGATGCTTGTTATTATACTTTTTATTTCACTAAGTGTCCTATTGGCAATTTCAGCTATTTCATACACAGAGATGTTAAATCTTACAACCTATTCACAAAATGCCAACATTAAACTTGGAAAAACATCGGCAATTGAGAGTCAAAAAGCTCTTTTAAGTCAAGCCGAAAATTATTTACAAAGAATTGCTTCGGAACAAGCTTCCAATATCAATGGAATTTTAACTCAAATTTCCGATAATTTGATAACAGCCAAAGATTATGTTGAAAATCTATACATCAACTCTGACAGTTTTGTCGGCCATGAAATTCCTCTACCTGAACAAACCGAAAAAGGCATAATTTCAGCTAAATACACCTTAGCACCGGGAGTTAAAAGAACAAAATATATTGACAAGGAATTAAATATCTTGTCTTCTGCCGAGCATATTTTATCTGCTGTTCTTGATAATAACAGTAATCTTGATAATATTTATATTGGCACAAAAGATGGGATTTCCTATCGCTATTCAAGTTCAAATTTTCATAGCAGAGATTATGATCCAAGAAATTGGCCTTGGTATACTAAAGCCATGGAAAATAATGGGAATACCATCTTCTTGGAAACTTACATCGATTCTTCCGGAACAGCAAAAGTGACATGTGCCGTGGCTTTTAATAATCAAAAAGGCAAGAGGCATGGAGTAATTGCCACAGATCTTACTTTGGATACAATCAGGGACATGGTTATAAACAATAAAATTGGAGAAAATGGTTATTCCAGCATTATTGATAAAAAAAGCTCCTTTGTATTCCATCCAAGCTATAAAAAAAGAGGATTTAATTATAACTTATTGGAATATGCCACTGAAGAAATAAAGCCACTTTTAAAAAAAATGGCAGAGGGTAAATCCGGAATTGAAGTTGCTAAAGTATATCATGAAGATGTTTATATTGCTTACACTCACCTTCCTATTACAAATTGGACATTAACTGTACTTGTACCCGTAAGCGAAATTTTACAGCCGGCCTTGGCAACATCTAAAAAAATAGATACGTTCACTTTGGAGGCGCAAAACTATATTCATGAAACTCTTTCTCAGGTTATAATGCATGTAATTATTCTTTTTTCTTTTTGTGCAATTGTTTTAATCTTTTTTGCCTTTATTTTCTCAAAAAGCTTAACAAGGCCAATTAATGAGCTGGTGCATGGAGTTAAGGAAATTGGCACAGGTAACTTGGATCATAATATAGAAATTAGAAGTAATGATGAAATAGGCCAGCTGGCAAAATCATTTAATAGTATGACTCATGACTTAAAGGATTATATTGATAATCTTTCGGCGGTGATAAAAGAAAAAGAACATATTAGCAGTGAATTAAATGTTGCAGCCAGTATTCAAAATGATATGTTGCCTTCAATTTATCCAACTTTCAGTAACATTGAATATTTAAAATTATACGCAAAAATGATGCCTGCCAAGGAAATTGGAGGGGATTATTATGATATATTTTTTGTTGATGAGGAAGAGACAAAACTTTGTTGTTTGGTGGCTGATGTCAGCGGTAAAGGTATTCCCGCTTCCTTATTTATGGTTATTGCAAAAACCATTTTAAAAACAAATTTGTCCGGCTATTGTGCGGCCATTCCGATTTTACAAAGTAGCCCTGATGAAAAAATAGAATATAAAATTGATGAATTTAATAATGATATTTTAATGCAAGATCCTATGACCTACCATATAACCAATGCAATAAACAAAGCCAATAACCTTTTAGAACAAGGTAATAATTCTTGCATGTTTGTAACAGTATTTACCATGATTATTGATATGATGACAGGAGAAATGGAATATATTAATTGTGGGCATAATCCTCCTTTGCTTCGCCGTAAAAATATGGATTTTAAATGCTTGAAAATTAAAGGATCCCTACCTTTAGCTGTGATGCCCAATACTGTTTATAATAGTGAAAAAGTTACTTTGGAACAAGGTGATATTATTTATATGTATACAGACGGAATTACTGAAGCCATGAATATTGATAATGATATTTATGGAGATGAGAGATTACTGTCATGTCTGAACAGTATTGACTTAATAAATGATCCCACAAAGAATAATCCTGAATACATTGATAATTTTGTAAGACAAGATGTTAATTTTTTTGTTAATGGCGCAGCTCAATCAGATGATATAACAAGTCTTGTACTTATATATACAAATAATAAAGTGCTTTTCACATCAGACAAGCATGAATAAAACATGCTATTTATATAATAATTTTTTTTGACACAAATTTTGATTTATTTTATAATAAAAAATATTTATAAACAATAAATTCACATTAACGCTAAAATCAAAAACATGACAAAATTATGATTTTTGAAAACCTTAAAGACGTGTAAATTACACTTCCCTTTTTAATGAAAATTAAGATTCTTGAGATTACAAGTGATAATGAATAATAAAAATATAATAAAAATAACTATTTTTGGCGTGGTGAGCCTTGGCACTTTACTTATCCATGTATTTCTTTGGCTTTTAAGTGTTAATGAGCCTGAACATTTAAGGGCAGTTTATGATAAATATCTGACCATATTTTTCACTTTCAATTTATTTTCTTTTTTTATTTTCTTTTTTGGCTTTGATATTTATGATAGCTATGGAAAAGCTGAGCGTGATCAAATTATAATTTTTGTCATCTCCATTTTAAGTATTACTCAAATCGCTTTTACATTTGCCTATTTTGCAAATTATGAGCTCGATTTTTCCGTTAAATCAAGAGATAAAGCCAATAAAATATATCATGAACTAAATGAACCCACAGAAAATATTTATAATAAAATTTTATTTACCCAAAAAATGAATGTGGATCCACCGGAAAAAGCCATTGATGTTTTAATTAAAAGCACATTTATTCTAAAGTCACAAAAAGTAATAAAATTAGACCAAGCTAAGATACAAGAAGTACAAAAACTTTTACAATATTATAAAAATTTATATCCTGAACTGATTAGAATTGATATTTATGATAAACGTGGGGATTTTTTAGTATCAAGCCAAGCGAGATTAAGTAAAAAAGAGATGGAAAACAAAGATAATTTAGTATATTATAGTTTTCCATTTTCAAAATTTGAATTAAAAGTTTTTATCTCCAACACAGAAAGCAAAAATTTTTTATATGGGGTACTTAAAAAATTAATTGTAACCTTGATTATTTCCGTTTTCTTTATGATTGAACTTATTATATTCACATTACAATATATAGGAAATAAAATAAACCCCTTACGAGAAGTTAAAGGCGAAAAACCTTGCACAGCCTTGGTTTATATCAGATCAATTTCCTTTATGTTTTACTTTTCATCTCAAATTACTGTGACATTCATTCCATTAATGGCTTTGGAATTTAATGATAATTTTTTTGGATTATCTAAAAATATAATGGCAAGTATTCCTCTTTCAATGGAGATTTTTATCTCAAGCTTGTCGATTTTTTTCATATCAGGATTTATTCAAAAAAAAGGTTGGAAAGTTCCTTTCTTGGGTGGCTTATTTTTTGTAATTTTTGGCAACTTGTTAAGTGCTTTTTCAAATAATATTTTTATGTTTATTTTTTCAAGAATCATGGTTGGGTTTGGCTATGGTTTTTGCTGGATGACATTAAGAAATCTTTCATTATTTGGGCGAACCGGCCAAGAAAAAAGCTCAGGTTTCAGCTTACTGAATGCAGGTTTTTATGCAGGTATAATTTGTGGTGCTGTGTTTGGGGCAATTTTGGCAAGTGTGTTCAGTTTTAAAATCATTTTATTTATTTCTGCCTTTTTTTCTTTATTAACATCATTTTTTGTATTAATTATGGAAAATAAAGTATATAAGCCTTTTAAAATCATAAAAAAAATTAAATATAAAAAAATTATAAAATTACCAAAATCACAATTAATCTCTTTATTATTTTTAATCTTGCTCATTATTTTACCAAGCTCAATTGTAAGTGCCTATTTAGGATATTATATCCCCATTTATTTTAATGAACTGGGAAAGCCCATTTCAGATATAGGCATTGCCCATCTTTTATATGGTTTGGTTCTGATTTTTATTGGTTCAAACATAGTAAAATTACATAAATTGAAAAATTGGACATATTTATATAGTGTTTTATTGGGATTGGCATTTTTATCATATGGACTGATTGGGGGATATGATTTTGCCATGGGAACTGTGTTTATTTTGGCTGTGGCAGACAGTTTTGGACTTGTCAGTCAAAATAATTATTATGTAAAATTGAAAATAAATAAAGTATTTGGTAAAAATTTGTCACGTATTATTTTTATCTATGTAAAAAAACTTGGGCAAGCCATAGGACCCATAATATTTGCTTTATCCATGGGATTCGGGCTTTATGGAATAGCTGCTATCGGATTGATATTTATAATATTTTTAGCATGTTATATTATCATTTTTGATAAGTATATTAAGTTTAATTCCAAATAAAAAAATCTAGACTTTTTTTAAAAAATACCCTAAAGCTTTTTTTAGAGTTGCCGATAAATAAAAGTATACAAAACATGAAAATGATTTTATCAAACCTTTGACATGATTTGTATTGAAATAGAATAAATTTATAAAAATTTTAAAAAGTTCAGTTCATAGTGCCAACCTGAACAACTAAGCTTTTGAAACTATACATTTTTATAAATTAATTAAAATCATCTGAATACTTATTATAAAATGAAAATCATTAGCTTTGCTTAATTTGATTTTTCTTATAGGTGATTTGAAGATCAAATTAAAATAGGCTAACATTAAAAGTTATTTGTTTATAGGTGGGAGGTTATTATGATAGTTAAAAATAATGCGGTTGATCCATACAAATTAGTTTCTGTGGATAGTGTTGAAAAAAACAATAGAAGTGGAAATACAACACAAAATATTCAAAATAAAATGGTAAATGATAAAATTTCCCTTTCAGGTGATGCTAAATTGCATACTCAAGCTTATACTGCTGCTATGAATAGTTCAGACATTAGATCTGATAGGGTTAATAGCTTAAAAGAACAAGTTAATAGCGGTAATTATACGCCAAACAGCATGAAAACCGCGAAAGCCATGGTTAGTGATATTCTTTCAAATAAAGTATTATATTCATAATACCCGGATTTTGCATAAATTATCAAGTAAACTCTGTAAAATTACATGATAAACATAAGCATATCTTTATATATATTCGATAAATAAAATATTCATAATAGATTGAATTATATGAATAATAATTAACTTTTCATGATTTTTGAAATATGATATTTCGCTTAGTAAAATAATATTTATAATTTTTGAAAAAAAGCAAGCTTTGACTTGCTTTTTTTTTTATAAAGATTATAATTATAATTAATTCAGTGTTTATTAAATTAAAATTTTTTTGTTTTTATAACAATATAATATAAAAAAAGAATATGCTTATAAAAATTACATAAATTATTATCTTATCCGTTTCTTTTTCTCAAATTTTCCTATTATTTTCCATAATTTTCAGTATTAATTCTACATTTTTTAAAGATGTTTCTATCGTTCTATTTTAAATAACACTTAAGGATACACTGATTAACTCCTTATAAAAAATTTATTTTTTTTGAATTTTTATTCAATGAAAAACAGCATAGTCATAAATAAGTATTATTAAAAGTTTTTCCACAAAAAAATAAATCAGTGCTTTCTTAAATTTCAAAATTCGAGGTTATTATGGCAAGTGGTGAAGATCGAATTTTAAAAATTATCAATAAATACTTTCCAAATCTGCATAAAAATTTTGTTTTTGGCCGAGGTGATGATTGTGCTTTATTAAACATCCCCTTGGCTAAAGGTGTTAAAAATGCTTCTGACAAAAGTCACTTACAAGCAATTAGTTCAGACATTTTTACTCAAAACACACATTTTCGTTCCTCATATTTTACGCCTGCCCAAATTGGGCATAAGGCACTTGCAGTAAATATCAGTGACTTGGCAAGCAGTGGAGCAAGACCTTCTGCCTTTGTTCTGAATTTGACATTAACTGATGAAGAAGATGAAAATTGGCTTGAAGAATTTTTCTGTTCCATGTCCAAACTTAGCCAACAATATAATATGGGACTTTGTGGGGGTGACTTGGCAAAGGCTCCTGTTGTCAAAGGCTTAGATCCAAAAGAAAAAAGTGGATTAAACATATCTATTACTGTGCTTGGCGATTACAGCCATGGCGGTCTACCTCTTTTTAGGCATAAACATTGCACTCATATTGCATTTGATCAAAACATGGAAAACAGTGAAAATATTGCCCGTGAACATGACGTTATTTTTGTGATAGGTGAAATAGGTCTTGCCAGAGTTGGACTTTTTGCCCTTGAGCAATGCGAAAACAAGCAAGATATCCAAAGAGTTTTAAAAAAATACCCTAAATCATGCCATGCCCACTTAAGTCCAAAACCATTGGTAGCAGAAGGTTTATTTCTTTCTAAGTTTGCTCTCAATACTCCAATTTTTTTAATGGATATTTCCGATGGGTTAATGAGAGATATTCCGAGACTTTTAAAGCGACAAGGAATTTTAGAAAAAAATAATTATAGTTTGGGAGCTGATTTATTTTTAAATATAAAAAATTTAGATGATGAAATCATGGAATTTTGTTCACTTAAAGGACAAGATCCCATTGATTTTGCATATCAAGGCGGTGAAGATTATGCTCTGCTTGGAATTTGTGCCAAGGAAAGTTTTGAACTTTTAGAGCATAGTTTTTCTAAGGAAAATTTTGCGAAATTATGGAAAATTGGGGAAGTTTTAGGAAAAGACTTGTTATTAAATCAACAAATTGTTGAGGAGAAAGGATTTGACCACTTTTGCCAATAGAATACATAGGGAAAGATTAAACTTTATCCGAGCGACAAACCCTAATTTCTTGGTCCCCGTAGTGGTGATGACCTTGATCTTATTGATTGTTGTAATCCTCATGACAAACTATAGTATTCAAAGGGCAGACTTTGGCATAGGCAAAAAAATTGCCAATAGGATTACCAGAAGCATGACTTCCCACAATACTCTTTCTGCCAATGAAATTTCCATGGAAAAAGCTTTAAATTTAGAGGAATTAAATAATAGTTTTGACAATGAATATTTCTATGAATTTTTTGCCATAGTTAATGATGAAGGAAAATTCATATGGCATAGTGATAATCAAAAACTTGGGCTAAAACTACTTGTTCATGATAAAAAAGGTCAAAATCTAAATATTGCAGAAAATATAAATTTATTTTTAAATAATACTGATGAAAATGGGAGTTCATGGGGATATGCAGATATTAATGGTGAAAATGTTTTCTTGGTGCATCGCTATATAAATCTGCCTGAAAATAAAAAAAGTCACATTTTTGTGGCGGTAAAACCTGAAATTTTAGAACAGGATTTCTTAGTTTATCGAGATAATATTTTCAATACTTCAATACTGGTGTTTACCATCGGGGTTTTTGTGGTTTGGCTTTTTTTACTGACATTTAGATTTTATATCAGTAAGAGAAGAGTAAAAATTGCCAATGAAATCATAACAGATATGAATAAAGAAGTGCATATGCTAAAAACAGAAGTACAAAAACATGAAAGACTGGGACTTGTGTCCGGGCTTGCCGCAGGCATTGCACATGAGCTTCGTAATCCATTAAGTTCGATCAAGGGCTATGCCACTTATTTTCAAAACCAATTTACTGTCGGAAGTGCCAATCATGAAGCCACCAAAATCATGATTACAGAGGTTGAGAGGTTAAATAAAGTAATTAAAGATTTAATAAATGTGGCAAGACCAATTGAACTTGAAGAAAAACTTACCTCCCTTTCTGAAGTAATTAATTATACCATACAGCTACTTGCTCAAGATGCCGGTGAACTGGGGGTTCAATTTATTTTAACAGGAAAAGACAAATATATTCCAATTGATTCCGATAAAATTAAACAAGCTCTTTTAAATATATTTATAAATGCCCTCGAAGCATTTAAAGAGAATGATTATATTTATCAAATGCAAGAACAAGCTTATATTAAAATAAATTTAGTGGAAGGCCCCAGTATGATGAAAATACATATTAAAAATAATGCTACGCCAATTGACCCTCAAAATTTAAAACAAATTTTTTATCCATATTTTACAACCAAATCAAGCGGAACAGGGCTTGGGCTTGTGATGGTAACAAAAATTATTGAAGCCCATAATGGCAGTATCAGTGTTCAGAGTCATAAAAAAATCGGAACCTTATTTAATATACAATTACCAAAAGTTTTTAAAGATAATATTTAGGCAGTACAGCTTTGCTGTCGTTAACAATACAAATGCAACAAAGCAAAGTTTGTTATTTTATTGTTTAAGGAGATGCTGAATTAATCAATGCTTCCTTAAGGAAGCACTGATTAATTCCGTAAACGGAATTAATCAGAAAGGCACACTGCCGCCATTCGCCCTTTGGGACGCAAAAAACGTGGTTTTTGCTCTCATTTCGGCGTGCAAAGCAGACATTTCATGTCTACTTTTTAAGGAAACGCTTTCAAGGGGTTTGCAAAATTTTAAAATTTTGATTTAATCAACGTTTCCTTAAAAACATCATGCAGATTTTAAATGGTTTATAAAACAAATTGTAAATATATATAAAGAGTAAAACCTTATGGCTGCAAAAAAAACGGTTATTTTAATTGTTGAAGATGATCTTGCGCATCGAAAAATGTTAAAACTTATGTTAACATCTTGGAACTATGAAATATATGAAGCTGTTGACGGAAGTGAAGCAATTAAATTTATTGAAAACAATAAAGAAATCGATTTAGTTTTATGCGATATCAGAATGGCAAAAATGAACGGTATACAAGTACTAAATTATATTCATGAAAAAAACAGGACTTTACCGATAATTTTGATGACAGCTTATTCTTCGGTAGAAAATGCCGTGGAAGCAATTAAATTAGGTGCATACACCTATTTAACAAAACCACTGGATTTTGATATTTTGAAAAAAAATTTACATGATGCCTTGGAACACATTAAACTAAGCACAGATAATTTATATTTAAATAAAAATATTCAACCGGATAGCTACTCCATGATTGGTATAAGCGACCCCATGATTGATCTTTTTTCTTTAATTGAAACCATAGCTCCAAGTGAAGCAACTGTTTTGATTTCAGGAGAATCAGGAACAGGAAAAGAATTAATTGCCAAAGCAATTCAAAGCAAAAGCCTTAGAAAAGACATGCCATTCATAACATTAAATTGTGCGGCATTATCAGAAAATTTATTGGAATCTGAACTATTCGGACATGAAAAGGGCGCTTTCACAGGGGCAGACAAAGTCAGGGAAGGGCGTTTTGTCAAAGCTAATCAAGGCACTCTTTTTCTTGATGAAATTGGTGAAATGCCGTTAAGTTTGCAAGTAAAATTATTAAGAGCTCTCCAAAGTGGCGAAATGCAAAGAGTTGGCAGTGATAAAACCTTTACCGTTGATGTAAGAGTAATTGCGGCAACAAATCGAGATTTGGCCATGGAAGTTCAAAACGGAAATTTTCGAGAGGATTTGTATTACCGTTTAAATGTCATCACAATTCATAGTCCGGCATTAAGGGAAAGGAAAAGCGATATTCCTCTTTTAATTAAATATTTTATTGAAAAATTTGCCCAAGCAAATAAAAAAAGTATTACTGCTTGCACTCCAAAATGTATGGATATTTTAATGTCCTATGATTGGCCAGGAAATGTCAGAGAATTGGAAAATGCCATTGAACGCGCAGTCATTTTAAGTAATAGTCAATTTCTATCTGAACTTTTGCTTCCTTTAAGTTTACAAAAATTTGCCAATCAACAAGAACATACTGATATTATTCCTTCTAATTTCATAGTCAATAAATCACTTGACGAAATAGAAAAGGAAGTGATTGAATCTGTTTTAGCCCAAACAGATGATAATAAAAGTGAAACCGCCAGAAGACTTGGAATTTCAAGAGCAACACTGCACAGTAAATTAAAAAAATACCATATTGTTAACTAATGCACACAGGATTTAAGATTGAGAGGGAAAACCACGTTTTTTTCAAAAAAACGAGTTTTTCCCCCTCAAACTCCCCCTTATATAGACCCGCCCTTGAAG
>CAYJGE010000038.1:0-21382 GCA_964369835.1 uncultured Mailhella sp. | reverse complement strand
GGGGCGGGTCTATCTCATCTTTCCTTAAAAAAACATATTTTATACAAAAAATATATAAAATTTAAATGAAAAAAACAATGATATGTCAATATATTATAAAAGTGAAAAATTATTTCAATTAAGATGCGTTAGCTCTGGGGTTTCCCCCCCTCAATCCGGAATCACGTGTCTTTTACCTTTGCACAAAAATTTATCTAAAAATAAAAAGTTTCATTCTAAAAACAGATTTTTTTTAAAAATTAATAATTGTGCAGAGGTCTCTTATTATTCTGAGGTTTTTGCTTTTTTTGATAATTAAACTAAAAAATCCCGTACAAAGTACGGGATTTTTAAAGTTTTATATTGTTTTTTATAAATTATACTTTTGCGGCAGTTCTTAAATCGTCGATGGCATCGGTTTTTTCCCATGTAAATTCAGGTAATTCTCTGCCAAAGTGTCCATAGCATGAAGTTTTTGAATAAATTGGACGTTTTAAATCCAATCTTTTGGTAATATGATATGGACGAAAATCAAAGACATCTTTAACAGCCTTGGTCAGAATTGAATCAGGGATTTCTCCTGTTCCAAGTGATGAAACCAAGATTGATACAGGCTCTGCAACACCTATGCAATAGGCAATTTGTACTTCACATCTTGGGGCAAGTCCGGCTGCCACAACATTTTTTGCCACATAACGTGCCATATAAGCGGCTGAACGGTCAACTTTTGAGGGGTCTTTACCTGAAAAAGCACCGCCACCATGATTACCCATACCACCATAAGTATCATTGATAATTTTACGTCCGGTCAAACCACAATCACCCATGGGGCCACCAATTACAAAGCGACCTGTACGGTTAATCATAATATCACATCTTTTTTCATCAAAGAAACCTGATTGGCTAAGCACAGGATAAATAACTTCCTTACGAACAGCTTCTTCAATATCGGCTTGGCTGACATTGGGGCTATGTTGTGTTGAAATAACAACATTATTTATGCAAATTGGCTTTCCATCTTCATATTCAAAGGAAAGTTGGGTTTTGCCGTCAGGACGGAAAAAATCTACAATTCCATCTTTACGAACTCTTGCAAGTTGCAAAGAAAGTTGATGTGCCCAATAAATAGGAGCAGGCATCAATGTATCGGTTTCGATTGAAGCAAAACCAAACATCATGCCTTGGTCGCCTGCGCCTTGATCTTCAGGGTTTGAGCGATCAACACCTTGTGCAATGTCAGGTGATTGTTTATCAATGGAAGATAAAACAGCACATGTTTGCCAGTCAAATCCCATATCAGAGCTGTTATAACCAATTTTTTTAATGGTTTCACGCACAACACTTGGCAAGTCTGCATAACCTGTTGTATTAATCTCGCCTGCAATTACTGCCATGCCTGTTGTCACCAATGTTTCACAAGCAACATGGGAATTTGGATCTTGTTCCAATAGTTTATCTAATATGGCATCTGAAATTTGGTCTGCAACTTTGTCCGGATGTCCTTCTGTTACTGACTCGGAAGAAAATACATATTTACCTTTTGCGGGGATCATTTAAGACTCCTTTTTGCCGAAAATCGACATTATTATTTAGTTTAATTTTTTATTTTAATGATAGATTATCAAGCAGTCTGGCATTGCCAAGATAAATGGCAACAGCAATTCTTGAATTATCTTGCACTTTTTCTTGAGGAATTATGGTTTGTTCATCAAAGATACTGACATAATCCACCTTGGCAGAGGGTATTTTATCTGTCAAGGCATTTATAAAGAAATCGCAAAGTGTTTTGCAATTTGTTTCTCCATTTAAGGTTTTTTCTTTTAATTGTAATAATATTTTATAGATACTTGGTGCCATGCTTCTTTCTTCTTTTGTTAAATAGGCATTTCTTGAACTCATGGCAAGTCCATCTTCTTCACGCACAAGTGCGCCACCCAAAATTTGAATAGGAAAGTTTAAATCATTAACCATGGTTCTTATTATGGTCAACTGTTGCCAGTCTTTTTCACCAAAAATGGCTATATCGGGCATAATCAAATTGAACAATTTAGTTAATACTGTACAGACACCGCGAAAATGGGTTGGTCTGGTTTTTCCACATAAAAATTTTGCCATTTCAGGAACTTCTACCCATGAGGCATGGTTTGGCAAATACATATCTGCACTTATTGGCTCAAATATAATATCTGCTCCTGCCTGTTTACTGAGTAAATGATCTCGTTTGGCATCTGTTGGATAGGCATCAAGATCTTCTGTCGGAGCAAATTGAGTTGGGTTTACAAAGCGTGTAACAATAACCACATCTGAGTTTTGCTTTGCCTGACGGATTAATGATAAATGTCCCTCATGCAAATATCCCATGGTCGGTACTAAACCAATGGTTTTATTTTCTGAATGAGTTTGCTTTGCAAATTCTTTTATTTTATTTAATTTTGCTATAATTTCCATATCAATTTATTCTTATATAGTTATGTAGTCTTTTAATACTCATTTTTTTTATTTTTGTAAAGCTAAAAATTATTATGAAATACATTTTTGATATGATATGATAACCTATTGTAAATAAATATTAATTGTATAAAAGTTCATAATGTGCTTCGGATATGAAAATTTTCCTTGTAAAAAAATTAAAAATTCATTAATTTAAGGAAACGTTGATTAAATTGAAATTTAAAATTTCTATGGAAATTAAACAAGCGTTTCCTTACAAAATAGACATGAAATGGCTATTTTGCACGCCGAAATGAGAGCAAAAACCACGCTTTTTGCGTCATCCATGAAACATGGGTGCGATAAAGGCAGTGTGTCTTTCTGATTAATCCGTTTGCGGAATTAATTAGTGCTTCCTCAGATTTGGATAACAGCATTATTTATTGTTTACAAATTATGTTAATTTAAACCTATTGTTGGGGGATCATTATGTCCATAACGTCTTGGAAACATAAAGATTTGTTAGATGTTAGCCAATTAAGTGTCGATGAGATTTTATATATTTTGGATAAAGCAAAAAGTTTTTATGAAATTAATAAACGTCCGGTAAAAAAAGTACCTACTTTAAAAGGTAAGTCTGTGATTCTTTTTTTTGCAGAGCCAAGCACAAGGACTAAAATTTCTTTTGATATTGCAGGAAAACGTCTTTCTGCCGATACTTTTTCCCTTGCAAAATCAGGATCCAGTGTTCAAAAAGGTGAAAGTTTAAAAGATACAGCCCTAACCCTTGAAGCCATGTTTCCCGATATTATTGTCATACGTGACAGTAGCAGTGGGGCTGCCGAATTTTTAGCCAAAAGATTAAATTGCAGTATTATTAATGCCGGTGATGGTTGGCATGCCCACCCAACTCAAGCCCTCTTAGATGCATATTCACTCTATGAAACTTGGAATGGACAGTTTCAAGATAAAACTGTGTTAATTTTAGGTGATATCAATCACAGTCGTGTTGCCCGTTCAAATATTAATTTATTGACTCGTTTGGGGGTAAAAGTAAGGATTTGTGCTCCAAAAACCTTATTGCCACGGTTTTTAGATGATTTTAAAGTTGAAGTATACAGTGATCTTACAAAGGCCGTCAAAGATGTTGATGCTGTAATTTGTTTAAGATTACAGCTTGAAAGGCAAGCACTTGGACTTTTACCTGATTTAAATGATTATGCCGGCCGATATTGTTTAAATAGAAAAATATTAAACTTTGCTAAACCTGATGTCAAAATTTTGCATCCCGGCCCCATGAACAGAGGTCTTGAAATTGCTTCTGATTTGGCAGATAGCAATAAAAGCCTTATTTTAGATCAAGTTAGTGCCGGAGTTGCCACCAGAATGGCAATTTTGTATTTGTATGGTACACGCAATGATAATCAATTACAAGATCTTATAGATTGATTTATAGGTGAATTATATGATATATATTCAAAATGCAAATTATTGTGATAAGAAAGTAAATGTTTTATTTAGTGAAAGCAGTGACGAAGCCAGAAGATATGGTTCATCAAGTTTAAAAAAGATGGCTTATTATAAGCATGAAAAAAACTATGGGAATAATTATGGCGTAAATGGTGGACATATTTTATTTTTCAGTGAAAATGAAATAGACAATATCCCTTCAGATACAAAAATTATTGAAGCAGATGGCTTAGTTTTATTTCCGAGCTTTATTGATATCCATGTGCATTTTCGTGATCCGGGTATGGAGTGGAAAGAGGATATTATTTCAGGTTTGGCGGCAGCAGCCCATGGAGGTTATGCCCATGTATTATGTATGGCAAATACAAAACCTGTTAACGATAATGCTGCAACCACCAAATATATGCTTGAAAAAGCAGCCAAAAATTATCCAAATGGTCCATTTTTGCATCCTGTGGCGGCTGCCACCATGGGGTTAAAGGGGGAAGCATTAACTCCGCTGGGAGAATTGGCTCAGGCCGGATGTATTGCTGTTTCCAATGATGGAGTTCCCCTTTCAAACACGGAAATACTGCGTCGCATCATGGAATATGCTTCCGATTTGGATATGGTTTTTATCGATCACTGTGAAGACCCCTATTTAGCTAAAAACAGTCACATGAATGAGGGAAATTTATCAGCAAAATTAGGGCTTAGAGGTCAACCGGGAATTGGCGAAGCCATTCAAGTTTCACGTGATATTTTATTATCTGAATACCTTGATATCCCTATACATTTGGCACATATTTCAAGTTACTACAGTTTAAGAGAAATTGAAAGTGCCAAAGAAAGAGGCGTGAAAGTAACAGCTGAAACCTGCCCTCACTATCTTTTACTGACAGAAACAGTCATTGATAATTATAATGCCAATGCAAAAGTAAATCCGCCTTTACGAACAGAACAAGATATGTTGGCTTTGCGTGATGCAATAAAGTCCGGTTTAATAGATTGTTTGATTACTGACCATGCACCGCATGCCGAGCATGAAAAAGAGCATCCACTTGATTTTGTACCAAATGGTATAAGTGGACTTGATACAGCCTTAAGTTTACTCTATGGTTTGGTTAAAGAAAATGTTCTTACTCAAGAGGATATTATAAGAGCCTATACCAAAAATCCCGCTAAGATTTTTAAACTTCCTCATAATAGTTTTAATATTGGTGATTGCGCCGATTTATTTTTATTTGACCCTAATTTGGAATGGGAAATAAATGCCGAGAATATGCATTCAAAATCTACTAATAGCCCATGGTTGGGACAAAAAATTCAGGGTAGGGTAGTTGAACACTTTATTGGCGGAGTAAAAGTGGTTTAATACATTAGTGTTTGGATAACTTTATCACGTCATTCCAATTTGGGGGCTTTGCCCCCAAACCCCCAGCAAAGGGAGTCACTCCCTTTGCAAACCCCAATGATTTTTTCAAACTTTATTTGAAAAAATGGCAAAAATAAGAAATTTTCACTAATCAATTTTGATAAAAATATCTTTTAATATAAGAATTGGAATGACGTGATAACTTTATTGAGGGGGAACCCACGTGATTCCTGATTGAGGAGAGAAACCCCATTTTTTTGAACTAATCCATGACGCTTAGTCTCACTTTGTTCGACATAAGCTGGGTGAGTTTTCCCCCCTCAAACGTAAGCAATTGCTTCCCCCCTTCCTGAAAAACCAAATTTCAAATAAGTTTGATTTTAGATTTAAGAAACCTCTGCACAATTCATTGTGCAAAGGTTTCATTGAGTGTTTACTTCGTAAATACGACCGACAAAAGATTTTTTTGGCAAGAATAGAAACAACAGAAATTTCTTGGGCACGCTTTTGTCGTTAAATGATTGCCCTAAAAATTTTTTTTGGCGTGCCTTTTACCTCTGCATAAAAATTTATCTAAAAATAAAAAATTTCATTCTAAAAACAGATTTTTATTAAAAAAATAATAATTGTGCAGAGGTCTCTTTAAAATAGGGTAAAAAAGGAATTTACTGATAATATATTTTGATATAGTAATTATAAGATATTTATTTTTATATATAATATTAATATATTATGTATTGAAAGTTGTCTGAACGTCAGTGGTTACGAACAATTTATTTATCAAATATTTATGAAGATATTATTATTCTTTACAAGAGGTGTTTTAACGAGGTGTGTTAATGTTACTTGCAGTTTTAACAGTTGAATATACATTGCATGGCAATGATAGTTTAAAGGGAAAGAGGCGAGTAGCCAATAGTTTGAAGCAAAAAGTGCGTAATACATTTAATGTTGCCATAGCCGAGGCCGGCACACAGGATGCATTAACAAAATTAAGGCTTCAAGTTGTTTCCATTAGCAATGAAGAAAGGCATCTTAGATCACGCATGGACAAATGTCTTTTAATGATGGAGGCTGTTTGTCATGAGGAAATGACTTATAGTGATTTGGAAATAATTTCAGCAGATTATGATTAACTGTTTTTGGACAAATTTATAAAAATTAAAATCTGCAATAAATAGATTATTATATTTATTGCAGATTTTGATTTTAACAATGGATTTTTCAGTGTAAACTAGGGTGTGTTTCTTATGGAAACGCTGATTAAATCGCGCTTCCATAAATCTAAAGATAACAAACCCCTCTTTGTGGTGTTTGTGTCGCTTACGGCAGCAAAGCTGCCTTGCGAAAAGGCACAAAAATCAATAGGTTAACGGTGCAAATGAATTACACCTACTTTTGATTTTTGGGAGCATTGACCTTAGTCAATGCTCTTTTTATGGAAGCACTGATTTAATCAGTGCTTCCATAAATAATAATTATGATATAAGTCTGTTGCGAAAAACATTATTATTTCAATTTTCGAGTAAGGTATTTATTTTTAAAAATATATTGTAGGTTCATATTTCAAAATAAAACCTTTTAAGTTGTAATCATTAAGTCATGGTTGCTAACATATTGTTATTAAAAGTTTTGTGGGGGAGAGCTCGAGAGGGGAGAACTTTTTCAAAAGTTCCCCCTCTCGAAAAAATAATTTAGAAACACACCTAAACACTTTTTATTGTAATATCATATTGCTTGTCCAGTTGGAGTAAGTCTATGAATTCATTTTCAGGCATTGGTCTTTCAAAATAATAGCCTTGGGCTGTGGTACAATCAATGCTTTGTAACCAAGAAGCCTGTTCGGCTGTTTCGACGCCCTCGGCAACAACGGTCATGTTCAATTTTTTGGTCATAATAACTGTTTCTGTCACAACAACAGTTGCTTTTTCAGATAAGACATCTACATCTAAAAAGGCTTTATCCATTTTTATTCCGTCAACATTCATGGTGCTTAATCTGTTCAGAGATGAAATTCCGGCTCCAAAGTCGTCCATCACCACGGTAAAACCGGTATTTTTCAATTCTTGAATTTTTTCTACAAAAAGATCTGTATCTTGAATTATTGCACTTTCAGTTAATTCTATTTCAATATCATCTGTTGTCAGCTCATATTTTTTCAATAAATTGGTTACAGTTTCAAGTGTAATAGGTGAAATTAGGCTTATTCCGGATAAATTTACAGATATAACCGGTAAATTAAGTTTATTTTTATAGGTTTTGATGAATATGCAGAGTTTTTCAAAAATATAATGGTCAAGTCTGATAATAAACCCACTTGTTTCAAAAAAAGGAATAAACTCATCGGGGTAAATTTTATCGCCATTATTTGGAATCCATCTGATTAAAACTTCTGCGCCATTTATTTTTAATGAATTTAAATTAATTTTCGGTTGAAAAAACAATTTAAATTCATTATCAACCAATCCTTTTTCCATATTAATTAAAATTTTATTTCTGGTATCATTATTTTTACGCATTTTTGAAGTAAATTCATTATAGGTTGTGGTATGTGAACCCTTTCCCAAAACACGTGCATTATTGGCTCTGGTTTGAATGATGTTTACTTCTTCATTTGGATTTTCAATAACATAACTACCAACTGAAAGAGCTAAATTATAGCTTTTACCGAGAATATTTTTTATGGCAGGAATTATATGGGTTTCACAAATATATTTCATGGGTGGAATATTTTGCGTTTTTCTTAAAATCATAAATCTATCGGCAATAACTCTGGCAACAATGGCATTTTTATCAAGATTTTTAATTAGATTTTGAGCAAGAGTTATTAAAACCTTTGAGCCTATATCATAGCCATAATATGAGTTTATTGTTTGAAAATAATTGATATCCAAAGAAATTATTTCATACTCATTTGGCTTGGCACGATTTAATAGTTTTATAAACTGAGTATCCAAATAATATGTGGAATAGGCAGAAGTTACGCTGTCATAATGAAGGTTTTCGATTTCTGCCTTATGAGACATTCTTTGTGAAATATGGTAAAAATAAAAGGCAATAAGAATAATGATTAAGGCTAAAATTAAAATTAACCATAAGTTATCACGTATTATAAAATAGACATAATAAGTTGTCGGAACATAGTCTAAAATATCAACCGGATATAGCTTTTTTAGGTTGGAATTTAAAATTGTATCAAAAAGTACATTAAATATTTCAACATATTGTTCGCCAAATTTTTTAGAGATAGCAAACTTAAATTTATAATCAATTCCTGCTTCTGTTACTTTTCCACTATTTTTTCCAAGTAAAGCCAAAGCATGTTCAAGCCCTGTTTCTGTGATTAAAATACTATCTATTTTACTGTCATAGTAATCTTCCAAAAGTTTTCTGGAGTCATAGTAAGTGACTACATTAATTAATGGTAATTTTTGCCTAAGCATATCATAGTCTATTCCAAAATAGTTTAAGATACCTATTTTGTCATATTTATAATCTGTTAAATCTATGTCATGTTTAGAAAGTATAAATAAGGGAGACTTGAAATAATCGGAGGTAAAATTAAAATATTTTTTTAAATTATCATAATTTCCAAGGCTGAAAATTATAATATCTTGGTCAATTATGTTTTCAATGGGAGTATTATTTTTAAAAGGAAGGAAATTTGTTTTAAAATTATAGTTTTTGGCAAAAAACTTTAAAATTTCCAAACTAAGGCCGGCAGGTGCTTTATCATTGTCAAGAAATTGATATGGTTGGTGATTGTCAAGAAAGGCAATGCTAAATTCTTTATTTGATAAAAGTTTTTTTTGCTCAAGGGTTAAACCCGGTTTTGCCAAATCATTATGAAAGTAATACTTATAAAATAGTTTGGGAAGAAAGAAATTGCCGTTGTCAGTCAAAATTTTAATGACTTCATTTAGCGAATTGATTAGCTTTGTATTTCCTTTCTTAGCTATATAGGTGTAAAGATTTTGCTCGCCAATGCTGATTGTTTTTAAATTAATTATTTTATGAGCAGAGCTTATGAGGTAAAAATCAGTATTTGTTTCAATTTGTTCTACAATATCATTTGCGTAAACAAGCTTGGCATTAACATTATATATTTCAAAAAAATTATTTAAACTTTTTAATTGGGGAGAGTTTTTGACTACAGATATTTTCTTTCCGTTTATGGAATTTATATCTAGGTAGTGAAAATCAGCATTTTTATTACATGCTAAAATTGGGTGGATAGGGATAAATGGAGTACCAAATTCATAAAGATCTTCATTATCTTTATGTTTAAAATCTGCTAAAAATAAATCAATTTCTCCATTATTTAATTTTTCACTGTATTCATACATTTCAACAGGAATAAATTCAAATGAGTAGTCGAGATATGATTCTATTTTTTTAAATAATTCATATCCGTAACCTTGATGACCATAGCTGTTTATGTCATTAATTAGGCCAAAATTTTTAACATAACCTATTTTAATTATATTTTTTGCAAAAGCACAATTAAAAAATAAATTAAAAGTCAAAAAACATAATAAAAAGAAAATATACTTGTAATTAAACATAAGAGATGAGGCCCAATAAAATAGATATGTTAATAAAATCAAAATAATCTTTCATAAAAAAGATTATAACTGTATCATTGAATACCAGAAAACAATAAATGAGCACATTTTTAATGTCAAGAATTTTAATTTTTATTGATTGTTTGTCTGATATTTTAATTTATTTTTCTCAAGTGAGGAAAAATAAAATTGCATTTCATATTCTCACCTTAGAATTTTGACTTGATCAGCATTTTTTTTGCTCTTTAGAGCAGTTTTAATAAAGATTGAAACTGCTCTACCCCATATAACTTTCAAAAAGCAATCATTTAACGAAGTGGCAAAGCCACTTCTATTCTTGCTTTTTGCACTTCAATGTCGCCATGCTCCAATGAAGTGATTAGGGCATTTTAGGACAATTCTTTTCCAAAAATGCCCTAATATAGGACAATGTAAAAAAATAATCGGTGGATTGATGTGTATAAAAATTAAATTTTTTTAAAAAAAAACTTGCTTTTTTTAAAAAAATGTATAAATTAATTTTTTTGTTTAACTATATTCCAATTTATAAGGATAATGACATATTAAAATAAGTAATCATTTCAAATAAATACAAAAACATAATAAAATTCTGCCTTCCTTTAAAAAAGGATAGGTTAGGACTTTTTTATGTTTTTTTGGCGTTAAGTTGGCAAAAAATAAGATAACAAACATCGTTTTATGAGGTTTGTATCGCTTGTAACAGTAAAACTGTTTTGCGAAAAAGCACAAAGATCAAGTGCTTAATAGTGTAAAAATTGCACCTATTCTTGATTTTTAAAAAATTAAATTCTAATGTTTTTTATTTAATTTTTGATTGAACATAAATATGGTTAAAAAAACCATATTCTGCATAAAAAATGTGTAGATTAAGGTGGTTAAGATTTATTTTGTAGATCTTGACTTAAATGCCGATGAATTTTTCTTCGGCATAATACCTGTAGAAATACAGGCCAAGCAAATTTGAGGTATTGTAATGGGGCAGCTCACGAAACAATTCGGCAAGATTAAGGTTTCCATCCCTATCCCCCACCTTTTAAATTTACAGGTGGATTCATACAAACTTTTTTTACAAGAAGGACGAAAAGACAGAGTTCTTGATGAAGGCCTGGAAGGCGTTTTCAATTCAGTCTTTCCAATTGAAGATTATAACCGTACAGCTAGTTTAGAATATTTAGGTTATGAAATAAGTGAACCTAAATATGACCAGTCTGAGTGTATATCAAAAGGGCTGACCTATGAAGCCCCCATCAGAATTAAGGTTCGCCTTGATATTTATGATGTTGATGAAGAAACAAAGAATCGCACTTTCAGAGATGGGAAGGAACAAGATATTTATTTTGGTACCTTACCGTTAATGACCGAAAAAGGAACATTTATTATTAATGGAACCGAGCGTGTAATTGTAAATCAGCTTCAACGTTCACCCGGAATTATCTTTGAACATGATGGCGGAAAAACTCATACTTCCCACAAGGTGCTTTATTCTTGCAGAATAATTCCCATGCGTGGTTCTTGGCTTGATTTTGACTTTGACCATAAAGACATTCTTTATGTTCGCATAGACCGACGTCGTAAAATGCCTGCAACTGTTTTATTAAAAGCCATGGGCATGTCAAAAACAGAAATTTTGGATACTTTTTACAAGAAAGAAACTTATCGTATTGAAAATGATAAAACTTTTTGGAAAATCCAAAAGGAAATGTATCGCAAGGAAGCTTGTTATGCAGATGTTTTAGATGCCAACGGCAATATTTTAATTAAACAAGGCAAAATGTTTACCCAAAGAGATTGGCGCAATCTTTGTGATTCAGGTCATGAATATTTGGAAGTAGCTCCAAATTCAATCTTGGGTCTTTTCCTTGCCACAGATATTGTTAATGAAAACACCGGAGAAATTTTAGCTGAAGCCGGCGATGAAATTAATTCAAGCTTTATTAGTGATTGTATTGAGTCAAATATTACCGAACTTTCAGTTTTGCATACCAAGGGCTCCGATACTTCATCTTCAATCCGTGATACTTTGGCTTTAGATAAAACTTCAGGACTTGAAAAGGCTCAAGAGGAAATTTATCGTCGTTTGCGTCCAAGTTCTCCTCCCACAGCTGAAATTGCCACAACCTATTTTGATAATATTTTCCGTAATGTGGACTATTATGATTTATCCACTGTCGGTCGCTATAAACTAAATCAACGTCTTGGATTAAAGGAAGAAACATCCTTAAGAACCTTGACAGATAATGATATTTTAACAGCCATTAAAATGCTTGTAACCATGAAAGACAATCATTCTGTGGCTGATGATATAGATCACCTTGGAAACCGCAGAGTTCGTCTTGTGGGTGAGCTTGTTGAAAACCAATATAGAATTGGGCTTGTCCGTATGGAAAGGGCAATCAAAGAACGTATGAGTATTCAAGAAGTAACAGCTTTGATGCCTCATGATTTGATCAATCCAAAGCCGGTTGCGGCCGTGCTTAAGGAATTTTTTGGTACAAGCCAATTATCCCAATTCATGGATCAAACAAATGCTCTTTCGGAAGTTACTCATAAAAGACGTCTTTCAGCTTTGGGACCAGGTGGTCTGACCAGAGAAAGAGCCGGTTTTGAAGTGCGTGACGTTCATACTTCTCACTATGGCAGAATTTGCCCCATTGAAACACCCGAAGGTCCAAACATTGGTTTGATTGTTTCTTTGACCACCTATGCCAAAGTTAATGAATTTGGCTTTATTGAAACACCTTATCGTGTTGTTGATGATGGTAAAGTTACAGATAAAATTATTCATATTGATGCCACACGCGAGTTAAACCAAATCATTGCTCAGGCCAATGCCGAAACTGAAACTGACGGTACATTAAAGGGTGAGTTTATCCCTGCTCGTTCCACAGGTGGTGATGTTTTGATGGTTGACAGACAAGAAGTTACCTTACAAGACATCAGTCCAAGTCAAATGGTTTCAATTTCTGCCGCATTAATTCCTTTCCTTGAGCATGACGACGCAAACCGTGCTTTAATGGGGTCAAACATGCAAAGACAGGCTGTTCCTCTCCTTAGGGCAGAACGTCCCCTTGTCGGAACAGGCATGGAAATTGATGTTGCCAGAGACTCAGGAGCATGTCTTGTTGCCGAAGGTAACGGAATTGTTCGTTATGCCGATGCCGAAAGGGTTATTATTGCTTATGATGATAATTTCATAGAAGAAAGCGGCGGTATTAAAACTTATAATTTATTAAAATATCATAAATCAAATCAAAACTCTTGTTTTGGACAAAAACCTTCCTGTCAGCCCGGTCAAATCATTAAAAAAGGTGATATTTTGGCTGATGGTCCCGGTATTGATAAGGGTGAACTTGCTCTTGGTAAAAACCTAACCGTTGCTTTCATGCCTTGGTGTGGTTTTAACTATGAGGATAGTGTGCTTATCTCCGAAAAAATGGTTAAAGACGATACTTATACTTCTGTTCATATTGAAGAATTTGAAGTTGTTGCTCGTGATACCAAATTGGGACCTGAAGAAATTACAAGGGATATTCCAAACGTCAGTGAAGATATGCTGCGCAATTTGGACACAAGTGGTGTTATCAGAATTGGTGCCCCTGTTAAACCTGATGATATATTGGTCGGCAAAATTACCCCCAAGGGTGAAACTCAGCTCACTCCCGAAGAAAAATTGTTAAGAGCAATTTTCGGTGATAAGGCAAGAGATGTGAAAAATACATCATTAAAAGTACCTCCGGGAATTGAGGGAACTGTTATTGATGTAAAGCTTTTCAATCGTCGTTCAGGCGAAAAAGATGACAGAACCAGATTGATCGAAGAAATGGAGATTGCCAAACTTGATCAAAGGGAAGCTGATCACGTCAAAGCTCTGACTATACGCACTCGTGAAAGAATGAGGTCCGTTTGCGAAGGACAAGTCTTGGCCATTGAAATTCAAGGAAAGCGCAAGGGTGAAGTTTTGGCTGAGCCAAATTCTGAACTGACTTGGGAAATAATGGAAGAGTTACCGATTAAAAAATTGGTTGTTGCCTTTAAAGATCAAAGTGTTAATGACGAAGTTGCAAAAATGCTTGACACTTATGACAAGCAATTGGACATAATTAAAAAACTTTATGACTCCAAAAAAGATAAAGTTTCCGAAGGTGATGATTTACCTCCCGGTGTAATAAAGATGGCAAAGGTTTATATTGCGGTTAAGCGTAAACTTTCTGTTGGTGACAAAATGGCCGGACGACATGGTAATAAAGGGGTTGTCTCTTGTATTTTACCGGAAGAAGATATGCCATTCTTTGCCGATGGTCGTCCTGTTGACATTGTTTTAAATCCTCTCGGTGTGCCTTCTCGTATGAATATCGGGCAGATTTTGGAAACGCATCTTGGCTGGGCTACCAAGGAACTTGGTATTCAACTCTCCAATATGGTTGAGAATAATATAGGACTTGATATTATCCGCAGGGAAGTAAAGGATATTTTTTCCACTGAAATGGAAGGAATGGATATTAACGAACTTGTGGACAGCATGGACGATGAAACCTTTAAAAAGGCTGTGCGTGAACTTAGAAATGGTATTGTAACCAAAACACCGGTTTTTGACGGAGCTCAAGAATCCTCCATTTGGTCTTGGCTTGAAAGAGCAGGTTTGCCAAATGACGGAAAAAGCTTATTATTTGACGGGCGAACAGGTGAACCATTCTCCAATAGGGTTACTACAGGTGTAATGTATTATTTGAAACTGCACCATTTGGTTGATGAGAAAATTCATGCTCGTTCAACAGGTCCTTATTCCCTTGTTACTCAACAACCACTTGGCGGTAAGGCTCAATTTGGTGGCCAAAGACTTGGGGAAATGGAAGTATGGGCTCTTGAAGCCTATGGTGCTTCCTATCTCTTGCAAGAATTTTTGACTGTCAAGTCAGACGACGTTGCCGGCAGGGTTAAAATGTATGAAAAAATTGTTAAAGGCGATAATTTCTTGGAAGCAGGATTACCAGAATCATTTAACGTTTTGGTCAAAGAGTTAATGAGTCTTGGATTGAACGTAAATCTTCATCAGGAAGAAGGCAAAAAACGCCCCAAACGCAATAGCTTTGTGGTACCTGCCATTGAACATGAAGACGAATAAAAAATTAAATTTTAATTTTATTGGGGGAAATGATTTCCCCCAAACCCCCTCATTGGGGATTATTTTAGAATAATTTATTTTAAGGCAATTGTGATAAGCAATGTTCACGATAGATTATTAGATAATTATCACCATTAACCCTTGACATAAGGTCATATTATTCAAATTTATTTACCTTTCTTTTTTATATAAAGAGGAGGCAAAGGGATTTATTCCCTTTGAGAGTTTGGGAGGCAGAGCTTCTCAAAAAATAAAGCAAAAATTCCGGGGATTTTCCCAAGTATGAATAATGTGGGCTTAAGGGAGAAATATAAATGAGTCTCGACGATTTGTTCTCTGTGCGCAACAGCACAAATACAGGTGTGACAAATATTCGCAATTTAAAAGCCATTCAAATCACTGTGGCCAGTCCTGAAAATATTCGTGAATGGTCATTTGGTGAAGTGAAAAAACCTGAAACCATTAATTACCGTACATTTAAACCTGAACGTGACGGACTTTTTTGTGCCAAAATCTTTGGCCCTGTCAAAGACTATGAATGTAACTGCGGCAAATATAAACGCATGAAGCATAGGGGCATAGTTTGCGAAAAGTGCGGAGTTGAAGTTATTGCCTCAAAAGTCAGACGTGAAAGAATGGGACATATTGAGCTTGCAGCTCCTGTTGCCCATATTTGGTTTTTAAAAACATTGCCTTCAAAAATTGGTATGCTTTTAGACATGACCATGAATGATCTTGAAAAAGTTCTTTATTTTGACTCATTCATTGTTCTTGAACCAGGCTCTACCAATCTTGAAAAGTTACAAGTAATTTCTGAAGATTACTATTATCAAATCATAGAACGTTTTGGTGAAGATGCATTAAAAGTGGGCATGGGTGCCGAAGCTGTTCGTGAACTTTTGGAAGAAATTGATCTTGAAACTTTAAGAACAGAACTTAGGGAAGAAACACAAACCACCAAGAGCCAAACCAAGAAGAAAAAACTAACCAAAAGGTTAAAAGTTGTTGAATCATTTATTGAATCCAACAATAAGCCTGAATGGATGATTTTGGAAGTTATTCCTGTCATTCCACCCGATCTTCGTCCTCTTGTTCCTCTTGATGGCGGACGTTTTGCCACATCTGATTTAAATGATTTATACAGAAGAGTTATTAACCGTAATAATCGTTTAAAAAGATTAAAAGAGCTTGGCGCACCTGACATTATTATTCGTAACGAAAAAAGAATGTTGCAAGAAGCTGTTGATGCTCTTTTTGATAACGGACGACGCGGACGTGCCATCACAGGTACCAATGGCAGACCATTAAAATCCTTGTCGGATATGATTAAGGGTAAACAGGGACGTTTTAGACAAAACCTTCTTGGTAAGCGTGTTGACTATTCAGGCCGTTCAGTTATCGTTGTCGGCCCGAATTTAAAATTGCACCAATGCGGTTTGCCTAAAAAAATGGCTTTGGAATTATTTAAACCATTTATTTATTCTGAGCTTGAAAGAAGAGGGCATGCCTCAACCATCAAAAGTGCCAAAAAAATGGTGGAAAGGGAAGAATTGGTAGTTTGGGATATTTTGTCAGAAGTTGTTAGGGAATACCCCATACTTTTAAACAGAGCTCCAACCTTACACCGTCTTGGAATTCAAGCTTTTGAACCACTACTTGTGGAAGGAAAAGCCATTCAACTTCACCCCTTGGTTTGTACTGCCTATAATGCCGACTTTGACGGCGACCAAATGGCTGTACATATTCCCCTTTCGGTTGAAGCTCAAATTGAGTGTAGGGTACTTATGATGAGTACCAATAATATTCTTTCCCCTGCCAATGGTAACCCTGTTATTATTCCGTCTCAGGACATAGTGCTTGGGCTTTATTATATGACTGTTGACCGCTCATTTGAAAAGGGTGAAGGCATGACTTTTTGCGGCCCTTGGGAAGTTGAAGCAGCCTATGATGACGGTAAGGTGCACTTACATGCCAGAATTAAAGTTCGCATGGAAGATGGTAAAATTGTAGACACAACTGTAGGAAGAATTTTGGTTTGGGAAAGATTGCCCCATTCATTACCCTTTAGTGATGTGAACACAATCTTGACCAAAAAATCCATAGGCAGACTTGTAAGTACCTGTTATGAAGTATCAGGAATTAAAGCCACTGTTATTTTATGTGACAGATTAAAAGCCATTGGTTATGAGTTTGCAACCCGTGCAGGTGTAACCATTGGGGTTAAGGATATGATTATTCCTTCCAAAAAGAAGAGTATCATTGAAAAAGCCCAAAATGAAGTTGATGACATTACCCGCCAGTATAGGGACGGTATTATTACCAGAACCGAAAAATACAATAAGGTTATCGACGTTTGGACCAATACAACAGATGTGGTTTCCAAGGAAATGGTCAAAGAAATTTCCATTGATGAAATTACAGGGCCAAATGGACAAGTAAAAGAAGATATTAGCTTTAACCCAATCTATATGATGTCAAACTCAGGTGCCAGAGGTAATGCGGACCAAATGCGTCAGCTTGCCGGTATGCGTGGATTGATGGCAAAACCATCAGGTGACATTTTGGAAACACCGATCACTTCAAGCTTCCGTGAGGGGCTGACTGTTTTACAATATTTTAACTCAACTCACGGTGCCAGAAAAGGTCTTGCAGATACGGCTTTGAAAACTGCCAACTCAGGATATTTGACCCGTCGTTTGGTTGACGTTGTACAAGATGTTATTGTTTCCATGGATAATTGTGAAACCGTTGACGGTATTGAAATTTCTCCAATCATGGACGGTACTGAAGTTAAAGTTCCTTTGAAAGACAGAATTCTTGGCAGAACTTTGCTTTATCCTCTTTATAACCCGATTACCAAGGAAGAAGTATTTGCCGAAGATACTGTAATTTCTGAAAAAATCGGCAGAGAAATTGAAGAAATGGGCATACCTTCCGTTACTATTCGTTCTGCGCTTACTTGTAAGGCTGAACGTGGAATTTGTGCCAGATGTTATGGGCGTGACCTTGCAAGAGGGCACCTTGTAAACGTTGGAGAAACTGTTGGTACAATTGCCGCCCAGTCCATTGGTGAGCCTGGAACTCAGCTGACCATGCGTACTTTCCACATTGGTGGAACTGCTTCTCGTATGGTTGAGCAATCAAGTTATGATGCTCAGCATAGCGGACGAATCCTACTTTCAAGAATACGCTCCGTTGTAAACAAAGATGGGCAAACACTTGTACTTGGTAAAAGTGGACAAATCAGTATTATTGATGACCAAGGCAGAGAAAGGGAAAAATACACCTTGCCAAATGGTGCAAGACTTTTTGTAAATGATGGACAAGAAGTAATTAAAGGAACCAGACTTGCCGAGTGGGAACCATCAGTTGAGCCCTATGTGTCTGAAGTAGATGGTATTATTAGATTTACAGATATTATTGAAGGTAAAACTGTTCAAGATAAAATGGACGAAGCAACACACCAAACTTCACAAATTATCATTGACTACAGAACCACAAACTTTAGACCGGTAATTTCTTTGACCGATGAAAATGGAGTTGTTAAAACTCGTCAAAGTGCTCAAAGCACTAACTTAAAGACTCCTGCAACTTATTCCATGCCTGTCGGTGCCATTTTGATGGTCAAAGAAGGGCAACAAATTGCAGCCGGTGATATTATAGCTCGTAAACCTCGTGAATCTTCAAAAACCAAGGACATCGTGGGTGGTTTGCCAAGGGTTGCCGAACTTTTTGAAGTACGTAAGCCAAAAGATATGGCTGTTGTTTCAGAAATTGCAGGTTCAGTTGAATATGTGGGTGATTCAAAAGGTAAAAGAAAGTTAATTGTGACTCCTGAAACAGGTGAACCCAAGGAATATTTAATTCCTAAAGGTAAACATATCATTGTCACAGATGGTGACTTTATAGACTCAGGCGACTTATTGACAGAAGGTCATCCTGAACTACATGACATTTTACGCACCAAGGGTGAAAAACATCTTGCCAAATATCTTGTGGATGAAATTCAAGAAGTTTATCGCTTCCAAGGTGTTAGCATAGATGATAAACATATTGAAGTTATTGTGCGTCAAATGCTTAAAAAAGTGTTAATCCTAGATCCGGGTGAAACCACTTTCCTTGTCAGTGAACAAGTTGATAAAATTGAATTTAGAGAAGAAAATTTAAAGGCAATCAATGAAGGTAGGCAACCTGCCGTTGCAGAACCCTTGGTTCTTGGAATTACTCAAGCTTCTCTATCTTCCTTATCTTGGGTTGCTGCCGCTTCTTTCCAAGAAACCACAAAGGTGCTGACCGAAGCTTCACTCAAAGGTAAACATGACCCACTTAGAGGACTAAAAGAAAACGTAATCGTTGGTAGATTAATCCCGGCAGGAACAGGCTATCGTGAATATGTTCACCAAGACATCGAAGTGCCGGATCAAATCGAAAAACCGGATAAATTCCTTGAAGACTTGGAAGAAAATCCTGTACTTGTTGAAATAAATCCTGATTAATTTGGATTTTTTGAGGGGGAAATTGCTTCCCCCACGCCATTCCGGTTTTAAAAAAACATAATTATGGCATGATTTTTGATTTTAGACATTAAATAAAATATTAATAAATCAAAATAGTTATATTGTTATTTGAAAAATATAAATAAGTCCATGCTAAAAAACAAAATTGACTTTTTAGCATGGACTTATTTGTTTGACATAATGGTGATATAAAAATTAATTTAAATAAAATTTAAATATTTACTTGACAAATGATTAAATCATTGTTACTTTATTTTTAAGCTTATCTGTATTAACGTTTATATATCAAGTTTTAATGAACATGTTTATAAGTTAACTATACATAAGTAAACAATTTAACTAATTCACAAACATTCTAACCCATTTTATCAACATTATAACATTTTTTGTCTTAGAATGCATTCAATTGGTTAACATCAAAAATTAGAATTAAAAATCTTATAAATTTTTACAAGGAGATCTTATTAATTCAGGTTTTATAAATGTAAAAAATTTAGCGATGCACATGAAACAAATATATGGTATACAAATAACAGGTAAGCCCCATGTGTAGTAAAAATAAATATTATAAATAAAAGTCCATAAGGTATTATGGACTTTTTTTATATTTAACTCCAATAATATTCGGTAGTTTTGAAGTGTTTGGAAGAAAAATTAAATTACTGTGTCCCTGCCAAATTTTTTGAAATTTGTGATGATTTAATCCCATGACTGCTTGTCTGCCACCTTCCGTATAAATGGCTCTCTGCAATTTTAATTTATTATCTGTTTGAATAGTATCGGCAAATTCTTGTATGGTGATAATGTATTCAGAAAATAAAAAAATAATATTATTCTCTTCATCTTCAGCAATGGCAGCAATATGATGCTTTCTTTGACTTGGCCATAAAATATTTTTTTCATGGGAAATAATATCTGAATTTATTTTATTCACTTTGGGGAAAAGTTTAAAATTTTGAACGACAGCATCGTATTTATTAAGTACGTCTAAAAAATTCAAATTTTTGTTTCCAAACCTTGATAGATCCACATCATTATTATAAATAATGGCAGTTTGTGGCAAAATAAAATCATTATCATCAGACTGCACAGGATTTGATAAAAAAAATCCTCCCAAATTTTTTCCGATATGGGCATTGTTAAATAATTCACCTTTTTTAAAATAACCATTACTTGTCAAATTATCAGTTAAATACATAGAAGCATTAATTGCTGCCACTAAATTTTCTTTTTCTATCCATTCATCTATTGATAACAATTTATTATCATTCCACTTGGCACTAAATACAGACAAGTTTAAATATGTTAAATCAAACTTTAAGGCATGAATTGATATAAAAGAATTGGCATATTTTTTTTCAAACTCATCACTTAAAGTTTGAGAATTATCTTTATTTATATTAGATGTTTTTCTTAAATTGTAATAGGAAATACCTAAACCAATTTCTATCCAATCATTTTCAGTATTTATTATCTCTTTTTTAAATTCAATTTCGGTATTATTTTTTGTTTGTTCAGTTATCTCTTTGGCATGTACAGAAATTGTAAAATAAAAAATAATAAATAGGGAAAATAAAATAAGTGAATTAATTATATCTAGTAAGGTTTTCATACACGTGATTCCGAATTGAAGGTGGAAACCCCATTTTTTTGAACTAATCCATGACGCTTAGTCTCACTTTGTTCGACATAAGCTGGGTGAGTTTTCCTCCTCAAACGTAAGCAATTGCTTCCCCCTTTTCTGAAAAACATTTTCTTAAATAACAATATAAATATTTTGATTTATTAATGTTTTATTTAATGTATAAAATCAAAAGTCATGCCATAATTATGGTTTTTGAAAACCGGTATGGCGTGGGTTTTCACACGTTATTCCAATTTGGGGGCTTTGCCCCCAAACCCCCGGCAAAGGGAGTGACTCCCT
>CAYJGE010000037.1:20865-21473 GCA_964369835.1 uncultured Mailhella sp. | reverse complement strand
ACAAATCAATTTTAATAAAAATATTTTTTAATATAAGAATTGGAATGACGTGTGCATAAACACATAATGATATGATTTTTTTGTAAAATACTGGATATTTGATTGACAATAATTCTAAAATATGAGAAAAAAAATTAACTAATAATAAAGATTTTTAAAACAAATAGTTTTAAGAGTGTTTGGGAGGATAGATTCATGAATAAAAGCGAGCTTATAAAAAGCTTATCTGAACAAAACAATATTTCAGCCGAAGAAGCAACATTGGTTGTCAATACTTTTGTTGATAGTATGAAAAAAACCTTATTGGAAGGTGATCATGTGGAAATAAGAGGTTTTGGAAGCTTTAAAGTTAAAAAATATGGTTCCTATGCAGGGCGTAACCCAAGAACCGGTGAAAAAGTTGAAGTTGAATCAAAACGCCTTCCTTTCTTTAGAGCCGGAAAAGAACTAAAAGAATTTTTAAATAGCTAATCCTTTCTGAAAATTCAATTTTTGAGTTTTCAAAATGAATTAAAAAAGCAACAGGAATTTTACCTGTTGCTTTTTTATTGCCTTAAAACAGATTTCAATACCTAAACATTTTGAAACAAAAAAAGCAACGAAAATTT
>CAYJGE010000037.1:0-20765 GCA_964369835.1 uncultured Mailhella sp. | reverse complement strand
CATCATTGCTTTTTTATTGCCTTAAAATAGATTTCAATACCTAAACATTTTGAAACAAAAAAAGCAACGAAAATTTCATCATTGCTTTTTTATTGCCTTAAAATAGATTTCAATACCTAAACATTTTGAAATAAAATTAAATCGGTTAATGACACAAAAAATTAAAAATGAGTAATTGCGACCTGACTGCCGACAGGCAGAACTGAGCGAAGCAACAATTTTATAGATATGGCAATCTCCTCGCCAAATCGGGGACTTAAAACATTATAAGCATTGTTTCTTATTTTGTTAATAAATATTTTTTACTTTTATGTTATAAATTCAAATTGTTAAAGTATATTTATTTATCGAAAATATATGCTGATTAGCTTAGTAACGCAACAATTGGGACAGCCTTTAACGGGGAGATTGCTAAACATTACAGATGACATTCGGGGGCTACGTCCTGTAGCCCCACTCACTCAAGCTTGCAATTTGCGTGGAAATTGCTTCGCTTGCCCTGCGGGGCTTGCCACTTCCTGTGGCAAATCGAACCTCCTCGCAATGACACCACTTTTGTTTTTTTCTTGGTATATCAAAGAGTTATAATTGAATGATACCGCTTTTGTTTTCTTAATATATCGAAGAGTTATAATTGCCGATTAACGAAATAAAAAATTAAAACAGTCATCATTTTCCTAAAACTTCTACAAATAAGGACTGATTACCCAAGCGGCGGCGTTTTTTAATCTTTTAACCAAGGTACACAAATCTTTTTTATCGGTAAAATTATAATCAGATTTTTGAACCATTTTTGATTTTGCAATAATATCATCTGCATATTCTGTAAGTTCTGCATTTAATTGATAAGAAAAAACTTCCATATTAAGTTCAAAATTCAAGCTCAAACTTCTGGGATCCAAGTTTGTGGAGCCAAGGAAGGTATACATATCATCAATTAAAATAATCTTGGTATGGGCAAAAGGTTTTGGTTGGCGATAAACAAAAACCCCGGATTGTAAAATTGGCGGTAGCATATGTTCGGCGGCACATTCCACAAAGGGATGATCAAGTTTTTCAGGTAAAACAACAGAAACCTTAATTCCCCTTGCAGCCGCACTCCCAAGAGCAATAACCAATTCCCTTGTAGGTAAAAAGTAAGGCGTAAAAATTGTAACTCGTTTTTGAGCTGTGCTTATCACACCACAAATCAAGTTTTGAATTGGTTCATCGGTTGAACCCGGCCCGTCCATAATCAATCTTGCGTCCATATTTCCCACACTTGCACAAGACATTGGAATACCTGTCATTTTATCATTGGTCAAAAAAATCCAATCAAGCAAAAAAGCTTCTCTGAGACTTAGTATGATAGAGCCAAGGCATTTAAAATGAATATCTTGAATGGGATCCTTTGGCATATCATTTAATAAATTTCCATCAGAAATATTCATTCCACCCGTAAATGCTATATTGTCACAAATTAATAATTTTCTATGATTGCGAAGATTTACTGAAATTTTTAATTTTAAAAGCTCAAGTGGAATAAATTTTTCCACCAAAACACCACTGCTTGTCAAAAGCTCTTTAAATTTATTAAATTTGGAACCACATGCCAAGCCATCAACAATAACTCTGACATCTACCCCTCTTTTATGGGCATGAACCAAGGCCTCCACAAAGTCCGTTCCGACTTTTTCACCTTCAAAAATATAAGTACATAGAAAAACTTCATTTTTAGCTTGTTTTATAGCATCAAGCATCACAGGATAGGCCTGATCCCCATTATAAAGAGGCGTAATCTCATTTCCACCCTGCCTTGGCATGGGGGTTTTTTTGGCGCCAACCTGCACAATACCATGTTCATCTTCATTAAAAGCATAATTACATGGGGTTGTTTTGACAATTTCATTAATTTTTAGCAATTGACTATTGCGATGATTGGCAATTTTTCGCATTAGCTTGGCGGCTCTGCTGTCGACTCTATTTATGCCAAATAAAAAATAAGAAAATGTACCAAAATAGGGCAGTAAAATAATTGCAGCTGACCAACCAAGGGCTGCTTGAGGATATTTTGTATTTAATAAACAATGGACAAGAGCAAATATAGAAATTAAATGCCCTATTAGCAAAAAGATTGTTAAAAACCAATTCATATTAATTGACTACCTTTTAAAAATTAGTTATTGAAATATAAAAACCATTAACCAACTTATGAAAACACTGCTGTTTCTTGGCGGAAACTTTAAAGCTTTAAGTCAAGCTTCATTTATAGTATTTTAAGTTGACATCACTAATGTCAACTTTTTGAAAGCACACTTGCTTCGGCACTCGTGCAATAAAATTGCACTTATGCCTACGCAGTGGTCTCCTGCTATCGCAGTCGACGATAGTAATTTCATCTGAAATTACTATAACACGACCTCTGCACAATTATTAATTTTTAATAGAATTCTGTTTTTAGAAAGGATTTTTCATTTTAAGATAATCTTGTGTACAGAGGTAAAAAGCACTCCAAAAAAATTTTTTAGGGCAATCATTTAACGACAAAAACGTGGCTTTGTCTACTCTTGCCAAAAAATTTTTGGGCGGTCGTGTTTACGATGTAAACACTCCGTGAAACCATGCACAATTAATTGTGCAGAGGTTTCTTAATCAGTATTTCCTTAAAACCAATAATATTTAATAGCCATAAGGTAAATAAATGTCAACAGAACAAAATTTCCCCAATATTTTAGATGAACATAAAATTTCTGATGCAATTTTTGCAGAAGCTTATCAAAAGGTTTCAGATGAACAAAGGGCACTAATTAAAACAAGCATAGCTTTTCATTTTAACACTCAAACCCAAATACATGAACAAACAAAATTCATAAAAAATAAATTTAGTGGATTTAATTTTGAAGAAAGCAAAAAAGTCAGCCCATTTTTAATCTGTCTTTTGGAGAAAAATTTTACATCTCCTGCCCGATTACTGGCTGTTCTTTGCCCCGCAGTCATTGCCGGAATTGAAAATATTTACATTTTGACAGAAAGAAAGTCAGAATCAATTTTGGCAAGCCTTGAGCTTTGCGGTCTGGAAAATATCTATTATCTAACTGATTTTAATGACCATACTTTTCTGATCAATCAAACAATCAAATCATTAATCGCAGCACAAAAAGAAAAAGGCAGGCTTGTTTTTTTTCATCAAGACAATATAACATTGCCATATCAAAATAATTTATCAAAATTTACAAAGCTTGAAATTAAAAGCTTTTGTGATTATTCTAAACCAAGACTTTATGCAAATGAGGAAAATCTAAAGGCACTCGAATTTGCCTATGGTCTTGGCTGCAATATTTTTACGCCAAATTATGCGAAATCTCAGGCTCACAATTCAGATCAAACCAATGAAGAAATAAACAGTATGACAAGCATTTCCTTTGATCAAGACCAAAAAGCAGAACAAAATTATAGCAAAAATATGGAATTATGTTATTTAAATCCCATGATTAATACGTCCTATTTTTTTAATAAACAAATTAGCTCGTGGCGTTGAGTTATAGTAATTTCAGATGAAATTACTATCGTCTACTGCGATAGCAGGAGACCACTGCGTAGGCATAAGTGCAATCTTATTGCACGAGTGCCGGAGCAAGTGTGCTTTCAAAAAGTTGACATTAGTGATGTCAACTTAAAATACTATACTGAAAAATTATCCCTCAGGTAAATATCATGAAAAAAGAATTGCAATACATTAAAAACATTAGAAATGTCGGAATTATAGCCCATATTGACGCAGGAAAAACCACAGTTTCCGAACGCATGCTCTTTTATACCGATAAAATTCATCGCATGGGTGAAGTGCATGACGGAAATGCCACCATGGACTTCATGCCCGAAGAACAGGAAAGAGGAATTACCATAAGCGCCGCCACAACTTGCTGTTATTGGAATGATAATCAAATTAACTTGATTGATACTCCCGGACATGTGGATTTTACCATTGAAGTTGAACGATCTTTGCGAGTTTTAGACGGTGCAATCGGTATTTTTTGCGCTGTGGGTGCAGTTGAACCACAGTCCGAAACCGTGTGGAGGCAGGCTGACAATTTAAATGTTCCCCGCTTGGTTTTTATCAATAAGATTGATAGAATAGGTGCCGATTTTGAAAATGTTTTAAAAGACATGAAGAATAAATTAAATGCCAATCCCATTGCCCTACAAATTCCCTTGGGGCAAGGTGAAGATTTTTATGGCATTGCAGACTTAATCCATGAAAAAAAGCTCAATTTTTCCGAAGATGATCAAGGCAGAAGTATAGTTATAAGTGAACTTGACCCCAAGGAACTTGAGCAAGTCAAAACTTGGAAACAAATCATGCTTGAAAGCTTGGCAGATCAAGATGATGATTTTTTAGACCTTTATTTATCCGACTCCTATACTCTTGAGGATATAAAAACAAGCCTTAGAAAATCCTGTATCAATGGATTAATAAACCCAACCTTGGTTGGATCTGCTTTGAAAAATAGTGGAATTCAACCCCTGCTTGATGCTGTTTGCGATTATTTACCCTCCCCTCTAAACATAAGTCCTTTAAATTCTGCCCAAAACGAAGAATTTATAAGGCCTGAAAAATTACAAGCCCTTATTTTTAAAGTAATTTTAGAAAATAAAAGAAAAGTTGCTCTGGTCAGAATTTATCAGGGGCAAATCAATGAACGCATGGATATATATAATGTTAATCAAAAAAAATCTGAAAAAATCAGCCTGATTTATCGTTTACATGCCGACTATAAAGAACAAATACAAAATGCCAAGGCAGGTGAAATAATTGCCATCATGGGAATAAAGTCAGCCCAAACAGGCGATACTTTGGGATTTGATTCAAACACTGAAATATTGGAAAATCTTTTGGAATATAAACCTGTTATTTCACTTGCCTTTGAACCTAAAAACTCGGAAGATGCCCTAATATTAGATGAAGCTCTTGAAAAATACTGCTTGGAAGACCCCACAATCAATACCCAATTGGAAGAAATTTCCGGCAATCGCTTGGTTTCGGGCATGGGAGAACTTCATCTTGAAGTTTTACAGGAAAGATTAAATCGGGAATATAAAATCTTCCCCAGGGTTGGAAATCCGCAAGTTATTTTGCGAGAAACCATTGAAAATCAAAGTCCTATTGTGGTAAACTATCTTTTTGACAAAATAATTGGTGAAAGCAGACAATATGGGGAAATAAGTTTACAAATCACAGCCGGACAAAGAAATTCCGACAATTTAATCATTTTTGCCGATAATTGCTTTGATTTAACCGATTATGGCAATGATGCTTATACAATGCCCAAAAAAGAAGCCCAAATGATTAAAGAAGAAATTTTGCAAAATATTCAAAATAATTTGTCAAGCGGCCCCCAAACCGGCTACCCTGTTCAAGACATCTTAGTTGAAATCACCAAAATCAAAAAAGAAAGTCAAAGCACTGTTCTTGGTTTTCAAATGGCAAGCAATTTTGCCATTAAAGAGGCACTTGAAAAGGCAAAACTCATTATTTTAGAACCAATTATGAATGTGGAAATCCAAGTGCCGGACCAAAGTCTGGGGTCTTGCATTAATCTAATCAATATTTGCAATGGAAAAGTTGAAGAATTGACAGATAAAACAGGATTAAAAAATATCTTGGCCCTTGCCCCCATGCGTGAACTTTTTGGATTTTCAACAAAATTAAGATCAGCAACCCAAGGCAGGGCAAATTTACAAATTCGCTTCCATTGCTATGACAAGGCATAATTTATTGATATTTTATAAGAAAGTTTAAATATCTTTAAATTTACTTTTTTATAAATATGATTTATATTTTTCTTAGGGAAACGCTGATTAAATTGAAACTTTAAATTTCTATGAAAATTATACAAGCGTTTCCTTACAAAATAGACATGAAATGGCTATTTTGCACGCCGAAATGAGAGCAAAAACCACGCTTTTTGCGTCCTCCCATTTTTAATGGGGGCGAATAGAAGCATCTGCACAATTCATTGTGCAAAGGCTTCATGGAGTGTTTACACCGTTGAAAAGATTATAAAATATTATGAAATATTTAGTTTGTCTTTCTTGAAAAACAGTTTATTATTTTAATAGAGTTTTTGTTTAAATTTAAACATTTTGCCTTACTATTTTCCATAAAGGAGCAAATATGCCAATAAAAGATGCTCGTTCCATTTGCAAAACAATTATGCGTAATGGATTTGATGCCTATGTAATCGGGCCAAATCTACAAAGAGAAATCCATTTAAAAACAGGTATTAGAGAAATTTCAATCGGTTGTGCCACAGATTATGATACTTTATCAAAACTATTTCCATTGCTTGAAGAAAGTGATCAAAAAACTGAAATAGCAAAATTATATGATGCTGAGCGTGAAATAACCTATAGATTTTATGATTCAAGCATTAATGAATGTGCACCCACAAAATTGTGTGCCAAGCGTGTCACTCAAAAAATGCTTGATGATTTATACTCAGTCAATAAAATTGCCCATGATGTTTCCAGAGGAAATTCAAGCATTTTAGACTCTGATAAAGTTTTTTGCAGTCTGAAAGAAGGACATATTAAATTTGAGGGAATACCTTTATTTGCTCTGGAAAACAATTATTCCTATGCAATAAAAGCCCTCAGAATGGCAGCCAATTATGAAATACCCATTGAGCAAAATACATGGGTGGCCATAGTACAAAGCGCCAAAGATATATATGATTATGTCTCACCAAGAATTTTTATGGAAGAATGGAGGCTTGTTGCTGCCGAATCCATGTGGAAATTCATTGAACTTTTAGCCAAATCAAAGCTATTATTTGAATTTATTCCTGAATTTATCCCATTAACCGAGCTAAAACAAAATATTAATAAGGATAGACCGGAAGAACAAACAATCCTTGATCATACCATTGAATGTATGAAACACTATCCCGAAGAAAGTTTACACCATGACTGGATAGGCACCATTTCCACACTGTTTCATGAAATAGGAAAAGCCCAAACAGCAGAATATTTTGAAGGAAATTGGTATTTCTTCCAGCATCATCGCATTGGGGCAAGCATTACACGCAGTATTTTACGCCGTCTTTATTTTGAAGAACAAGAAATTGAAACAATTTGTAATATAGTCAGAAATCATGTGCGTTTCCAATCCATGATGACAGACAGGGGAATACGCCAATTTATGGAATACCCTGACCAAGAAAGAATTATTGAAATCAGCAGGGCAATAATTAAAGCAAACCCTGATGGAAACTATACCAATTTCAATCACAACTTAAAATATATGGAAAGGGGCGACAAACCTTTATCCATGCTTGAACCCTTGCTAAATGGCAATGAAATCATGGAACATACATCCTTGCCTCCGGGTCCAAAGGTTGGTATTTTGCGTGAAGCATTATTAAATGCTCAAATTTTAGGCGAAGTTTCCAATACGGAACAAGCCATTGCCTTTGTGAAAAAATATATGATAAAACTATTATAGTATTTTACGTTGACATCACTAATGTCAACTTTTTGAAAACACACTTGCTTCGGCACACGTGTAATAAAATTACACTTATGCCTACGCAGTGGTTGCCTGCTATCGCAGTCAATCCGTTTTTGTGCTTTTTGAGGGGAAAACCACGTTTTTTTGAAAAAAACGAGTTTTTCCCCCTCAAACTCCCCCTTTCCTTAAAAAACAAATTTTTCTAAAAAAACTTACTGAACTTGGTTTATGCCGAAAATATAGTTTTTGGTATAAACCAAATATTTCTAAATATCAGCATATTTAAATTTACCATAAAAGGACATGATAAAATGGACGCAAGTCAAGTTGGAGTTATCATATTAACCCACGGAAATTATTCATACTCGATCGATTGTTTAAAAAAAATACATACCCAATTTGACAAACCGCGACGTATTGTTCTTTGTGATAATGGTTCAGGCAATAATGTTGCCGATTTGATTTTAAATGCTTGGCAAGAAATTGCCAAAGAAAACAATCTTGAAAAACCCGTGGAAGTTTTTGCAGGTGATCACTCCGGAGCCCAACTTGTTTTACTGAGAAGCGAAGAAAATTTAGGAGTTGGCGGCGGAATAAATTTGGCACTTTCATTTTTATTGTTTGATAAAAACTGTGAAGCATTTTGGATACTGCACAATGACACCCTACCCGAAAATTATGCACTGTCTGCCTTAATCAATCATGTTAACGAAGATGAATCGGAAAACATAGGACTTGTAGGTTCAACCTTACTTTTTGCCGACAGTGAACTGCAAGAATGTGCAGGCGGTGGAATTTTCAGTAAATTTAGCGGCAAAGGAAAGTTGATTGATAAGGGCTATGACAAATATGCCCATACCGATCAAAAAAAAGTAAGGGAGAAGCTGGACTATATCAATGGTGCATCATGCCTTGTCACCAGAAAGCTGATTGAAAGCATAGGTTTTTATGATGATCGCTTTTGCTTCTTTTTTGAAGATGTGGATTATGGGCTAAGGGCAAAAAAAGCCGGTTTTAAACTAAATTGGGCGCCCGGTTCCATAGTCAAACATATTTCCCCCCATGCTGAAACCTTTACCCCTATTTTAAATTTGGTGGAAGCACCAAAACTAACAACTTTAATTAGTTATTTTTACATCAGAAACAGATTTTACCTACTTAGACGAGAAAACCCCCTTGGCTTGTTTACTGCTTTCATTTCATTGTTTTTTTCCTGTTTATTTAGAAAAAAAGATAAGATAAAAGGAATTTTTTCATTTAAATTTGGAGCCGCCCTTGATGGGGTACGCAAAAAAATGGAAAAAAAACTTTTAAGCGATTAAACTGACATTTATGAAAGTATTTAGAACATCCATGGAATAATTATTAGCTTAAATAAATTTGAACAGGAAGTTATCATGAAAATAAAAGAAATATACGAAGCATTTGAAAAAATCGGCTGTCTTAGTTTTAGCACTATTAATGAAAATGGCGAACCCGAATCACGCATTGCCCACTTAAGAGCCCATGACGAAGAGGGCATCTATTTCATGACCATGTTCACCAAATCATTTTATAAACAACTAAAAGAAAATGGCAAAGTTTCCATTTGCGGACTAAAGGCCAAAACCGAAATTATCCATGATGAACAAGGTTTTCCAATTTTTGACCATGGCTATAGCATGCAAATGACAGGAGATGTTGTGGAAGTGCCCATGGAAGAAATTAAAGCAAAAAATAATCCAATTTTTGATTTTTGTATAAAAGATCAAGAAAAATATCCTGCCATGGTGGTTTTTTGTATTACCAAGGGCAAAGGCAATATATATGACTATGACTTTGAAAAAGTACAAAGAGATCATAAACTCGAAAGAACATATTTTTCCTATAATGGAGCTGAAATAAAACTAAAGGGTTTAATTATTGATCAAGATCGATGTATTCAGTGTGGTGAATGTACTCACCAATGCAGTTTTTCAGCTGTAAAAAATGAAGATGGACAATATCAAATCGACCCCAATCGCTGTGATGAATGCGGTTCCTGTTTCGGAGCCTGTATTATGCAGGCCATAAATTACAGAAGCCAATCCAAAGAATAGATAAATCAGGGTGATTGGCTTAACTTGAGACAGCCCATAAAGGGCACGTGATTTCGGATTGAGGGGGAAAACCACGTTTTTTTGAATCAATCCATAACGCTTAGTCTCACTTTGTTCGACATAAGCCGGGTGAGTTTTTCCCCCTCAAACGTAAGCAATTGCTTCCCCCTTTCCTTAAAAAACATTTTTTCAAATAACAATATAACTATTTTGATTTATTAATATTTTATTTAATGTCTAAAATCAAAAATCATGCCATAATTATGGTTTTTTAAAACCGGAATGGCGTGCCATATATGCCATTTTTTCAAACAAAGTTTGAAAAAATCATTGGGGTTTGCAAAGGGAGTCACTCCCTTTGCTGGGGGTTTGGGGGCAAAGCCCCCAAATTGTAATAACCTAACCTTAACCAAATGCAAAAAGAATAAACTTGACGAATGAACGAAAATAAGGCAATTCATGGCTATGATTTTAATTAAAACCGCATGGATAAAAAATGAAGCAAACTGATTTAGTACATTTTCTTGAAGAGCTTATACCTTTAAATCTTGCCATGGATTTTGATAATTGTGGCATGCAGGTAGCGTCTGATAAAGTGGACATCAAGCATATTGCAATATCACTGGATCCAAGTATCAATATAATCGAAGAAGCTATTTCAATCGGAGCTGATTTTATTATTAGCCATCACCCACTTTATTTTAAGCCTGTAGCTCCCAATAAATTAAATTGCTATCATAAAATTATAAGCCTATTATTAAAAAATAATTTGGCTCTTTATAGTATGCATACCAACCTTGACAGTTTACCCTTTGCCCATTGGCTGGCAGATGAACTGGAGGTAAACAATAGGCAATACCTTGAAATAACAGGACAATACCAAGATCAAAATGTTGGAATTGGCTGTTTTGGATTTTTACCGAAAACCATGACAGGTTCAGACCTATTAAAGGTTTTAAAGGATAAAATTCCCACTGAGAATTTTACAAAAGTTGGGACTATACCCAATGAAATCAATAGTATTGCCATCTGTGGAGGAAGCGGTTCTTCATATATTCCAAAACTGAGAGAGTTGAAAGCCGATATTTTTATCACAGGTGATATTAAATTTCACAGTGCCGTGGATAGTTTGCAAAACTTCTATGATACAGATAAACTTTTCTTGCTTGATGTGGGACATTTTAGCTTGGAAGAAGAAATGATGTCCAGATTTAGTTTATCCCTAGAAAAACAATTAAATAATATAAAAATTTCCTTTCTGAAAGCAAAGGATCCTTTTTCAAATATAATGGAGTAAGTATGAGTTTATATCATGAACAAATTCGTCAGCTTGTGGAATTACAACATGTTGATGACCAAATTCACGAAGTGAAAAAAGAATTGAGTGATGCACCAAATGAAGTGGAAGCATTAAGGGATAAATTTAATCAAGAAGAAGACAAGCTTGTAAAAATATTAGATAAACTTCAACACATGCGTGAGCAACAAAAAAGGCTTGAGCTTGAGCTTGAAAGTGAAACAAATCGCTTGAAAAAAAGTAAAAACAAGCTCATGCAAGTTAGCAATAATAAAGAATTTCAGGCCATGGCAAAAGAAATGGACAACATGGAGAGAACCACTCGTACCCATGAAGAAGAGCGTATTACTTTAAGAGAAGAAATTGAAAATCAAGAAAATGCTTTACGTGATGTGGAAAATGTCAGAGATGAATTAAAAATTGATTTGGCAACCAAGGAAGCAAACCTCACATCAAGACTTGAAGCAGCCAATGAAGAACTTGATAAATTAGATGCCCTCAGAAATGAAACAGGAAACGATGTTCCTGCGCCAATTCTTTCCCGTTATGAATTTATCCGTCGTCGCCTTGATCACCCTGTCATTGTGCCTGTAAAAGACAGAATTTGTTTGGGTTGTTATATTGCTGTACCACCTCAAACCTATATTGAATTGCAAAAAGGTCAACAAATTTGGAGTTGCCCAAATTGTCAACGCCTTATTTATTGGCAAGAACACTTTTATGATGAACATAGAAATACCAAGAAAGAAGTACAAAAGGCAATTATTTTTGCCGAAGATCTTAACCTTGGTCAAAACATAGATTAAAAATTTTGAGTTGGACAGACTGTCGCTGCGCCTTTTGGCGGGGAGGAAAGTCCGGGCTTCACAGGGCAAAGTGCCGGGTAATTCCCGGAAAGAGTGATCTTTGGCAAGCGCAACAGAAAGTAAACCGCCAATCATTTTATGACTTGGTAAGGGTGAAAGGGTGGTGTAAGAGACCACCGGTTATTGTGGTAACATGATAAGCCGGGCAAGCCCCACTTGAAGCAAAACCAAATAGGAAAACTGATCGGCCCGATCTTAGGTTTTCGGGTAGGTTGCTTGAGAATAATGGTAACATTATTCCTAGATGAATGACAGTCACATTATTTATATAGTAATTTCAGATGAAATTACTATCGTCGACTGCGATAGCAGGCGACCACTGCGTAGGCATAAGTGTAATTTTATTACACTGTTAAGTGCCGAAGCAAGTGTGCTTTCAAAAAGTTGATATTTGTGATGTCAACTTTAAATACTATAATGGACAAAACCCGGCTTATGTCCAACTCAAAAATAAATTAAAATGAATTCAAAAAATGAAATTTACGCCATCATATTGGCAGCAGGCAGTGGATCAAGACTTGCTAAACATATTGATATAAAAAAACAATTTATAAATTATAAAAATAATCCCCTTTGGTGGCAAAGTGTTTTAACCTTTTATAATTCACCAAAAATAAAGGGAATTGTACTTGTATTTCCACCACAAGACGATGAATACCTTGTGGCCTGTGAAAAAGCAAAAAAACTGCATGCACATCATAATTTGGCCATTCCCTTTTATTATACCAAGGGAGGAGAAAGCCGTTTTGACTCTGTTTATGAGGGGCTTAAAAAACTTCCGTCAAATTGTGATTTTGTGCTTATTCATGATTCTGCTCGTCCCTTTTTTTCCGCAAATTTACAGGAAAAATTAATTTCAGTATTACAAGAACACATGATTTCGGCTGTCATTCCAAGTCTGGAAGTGACAGACACCATCAAGCTGGTTGAAACTGTCTCCTCTCAAAATATCATGAAAAAAATGGAAAAAATGGAAAAAGTTGAAAAAACTTTGGTCAGAAAACAATTAAGAGCAATTCAAACCCCCCAAGCATTTAACAAATCCGAGCTTTTATTTGCCCATGAAAACATTAGAAAAAATCCTATTTCAGGCCTAGAAATTACAGATGATGCAATGCTTATGGAATTAAGCGGATTTACAGTTTTCACAATTCAAGGGGAAGCAAATAATATTAAAATAACCAATCAAAAGGATTTAGAATTGCTGGAAACAAAAACCGTGAAAATTCCTTGCAATGGCTATGGATATGATGTTCATAAATTTGGAGGAGATCGCCCCTTTGTTCTTGGTGGCGTAAATATACCGACAAAGCTGACCATACAAGCCCATTCTGACGGCGATGTTTTAATCCATGCCTTGATTGATGCCCTTTTGTCTTGCCTTTGCCTTGGGGATATCGGAACTTTATTTCCCGATACCGACCCAAAATATGAAAATATTTCTTCTTTAATCCTGCTTGATAAGGTTATGACCATTTGGAAACAACATAAACTGGAACTTTGCCATGTGGATTTAACCGTCATTACCCAAAGCCCTAAAATTTCACCCCATGCCAATGAAATCAAAAAAAATATTGCCCGCCTATTGGAAGTTAACCTTGACATGATCAATGTAAAAGCCACAACAGAAGAAAAACTGGGATTCACAGGGCAAAAACTTGGAATTAAAGCCGTTGCACTGGTCAGCGCCCTGAAAAGTGTTTAGGTTTTTTTGATATATCGAAGAGTTAAGATTGAATGACACCGCTTTTGTTTTTTCTTGATATATCCTAATAATATAATTGACGACTAACGAAATAAAAAATATTGGCAGTCATTGCGAACGAGTGAAACGCCCTATCTTATAGACATGGCAATCTCCTCGCCAAATCGGGGACTTAAGACAGTTTTTAATTGGGACAGCCTTTAACGAGGAGATTGCCACGTCGGTTCTGGCGAACCTCCTCGCACTGCTTTTGTTTTTTCTTGATATATCGAAGAGTTAGAATTGTCGAGTTATTCCAACTCTCCTAATCAAGCTTATTCTTATCATTCATATAAAAAGGAGAAAGTTTTCTCAGATTTTCTATAATTTTGGGTGTAATTTCAATTACTTTATCAATTTCTGCTTCTGTGGTATACCTTGACAAGCTAAATCTTATGGATCCATGGGCATAGGTAAAAGGTAAGCCCATGGCACGAAGTACATGCGAAGGCTCAAGGCTACCTGACGTACAAGCTGAACCTGAGCTGGCACAAATTCCAAATTGATTGAGCATTAACAAAATGGCTTCGCCTTCCACTGCCTCAAAAGCAATACTGGTAGTATTTGGCAAACGATGTGCCAAATCACCATTAACCATGGTGTTTGGAATGGCAGATGTAAGAGCATTTTCAAGCTTATCTCTTAATCTTGCCAGCTTAATTCTTTCTTCTGCCAAGTCAGAAGCTGCAAGTTCACAAGCCCTGCCAAGACCAATAATATAAGGAGCATTTTCTGTGCCTGCTCTACGTCCTTTCTCTTGATGTCCACCCCTTAAAAAAGGTCTGAATCTTGTGCCTTTACGAATATATAAAACCCCTATTCCTTTGGGAGCATGAATTTTATGACCTGATAGGGCAAGAAAATCAATGGGCATTTGACTCAAATCTATAATTTCTTTACCAACAGCCTGCACAGCGTCCACATGAAATAAAACCCCTTTGGATTTTACAATTTCAGCAATTTCCTTAATCGGTAAAACAGTACCTGTCTCATTATTGGCAAACATGGTAGAAACAAGGGCTGTGTCGGGGCGAATGGTATTTCTTAGTTCGTCAAGATCGATTTGCCCCTTATTATCTACAGATAAATAACTAACTTCATAATCTTTTTTGTTTAAAAAATCACCCATTGCCAACATGGCGGAATGTTCAACCTTGGTTGTGATAAAATGCTTTTTATCGGGCTGAGTTTCAATGGCTGAAAGAACTGCCGCATTATCACTTTCGGTACCGCAAGAAGTGAACACAATTTCATCGGGGTTTGCACCAATTAAATTGGCAACTTGTTCTCTGGCATTGATAATATATTTTCCAACCTGTCCACCAAAACTATGCATACTGGAAGCATTGCCATAAAGCTCAGAAAAAAAAGGCAACATGGCTTCAACAACTTCAGGGGCAACCTTGGTAGTAGCATTATTATCTAAATAAATTACGTCGGACATTTAAGCCTCCACCACAAAAATTTCTGAATCAATTTGATCTTTTAAACTGGCTTCCACCAAATTTTTCAAAGTCAAAGTACTGGCACGACAAGAAGCACAAGCCCCCCTAAGTGCAACTATAACCTTATTGCCATCAACATCAATAAGTTCAATATCACCACCGTCTTGTTTTAATCTGGGGCGAATATCTTCTTCAATAACCTGCATTATTTTTTGCATTTTTTGAATATTACTCAATGGTTTTTTAGCAACAGGTTGAATAATATTTAAGGTTTTACCTTGCTTTAATTCAGTTTCTAAAAGTTGGGCTATATTATCAAGACAACTTCCGCATGCTCCGCCTGCCTTGGTATATTGGGTAATTTCTTCAACGGATTTTAAATTATTTTCCCTGATTGCCTTTTGAATTTGCCTATCGGTAATTCCAAAACATTTACAAATCAATTTTCCTTCTTCTTCATGCTCACGGGGAGGCAGACCCTTATAATTTCTGATGGCTGCCTCAAGAGCCTCTTCACCCATTACAGAGCAATGCATCTTTTCCTTTGGTAAGCCGTCTAAATATTTTGCAATATCCTTATTTGAAATTTTAGCTGCTTCATCAACGTGCATACCGATTATGATTTCAGTCAAAGCAGAGCTTGAAGCAATGGCACTGGCACAACCAAAGGTTTGAAAACTGGCTTTTTCAATTATTCCTTGCTCATTAATTTTTAAAAAAAGTTTTAATGCATCTCCGCAAGCAAGACTGCCAACTTCGCCAATGGCATTTGCATCCGACATATCACCTGCATTTCTGGGGTTTAGAAAGTGATCTTGTACTTTATCGGTATATTCCCACATAATTTATTCTCCTATCCAAAGGTATTCATTTTGATAAAATAAGCATTGTTTTATTTATGTAAAGTGACTTTATTGAATTTATTTTTTAAGGAAACGCTGATTAAATCAAAATTTTAAAATTTTGCAAACCCTTTGAAAGTGTTTCCTTACAAAGTAGACATGAAATGTCTGCTTTGCACGCCGAAATGAGAGCAAAAACCACGTTTTTTGCGTCCCAAAGGGCGAATGGCGGCAGTGTGCCCTTCTGATTAATTCCGTTTACGGAATTAATCAGTGCTTCCTTAAGAAAATATTGATTAATTTTCTTGGGGAAAACTTTTTTGAACACTCCATGACGCCAGTTTCGCCTTGCTCGACATGGTTAGGGCTTTTCCCACACCACCCTTTCCAAAAACTTTTAATATTAACCAAACAGTTATTATTTTTTTTGACAAAGATGAGTTAAAACTCAAAAAATAAATTTTAAATTTTTTATAGCGATTTAATCAATGTTTCATTAATTATTACCTGCAACAACTTCTGCCTCGGCAATATAATGACTGTTTATTTCAAGATTATCAAAAGCAGTGTATTTATCAATAAATGCCAATTCAATGGTACCTGTTGGCCCATTTCTATGCTTACCTATAATTACTTCTGCCCTATGATTTTTCTCCATATTATTTTTTTTATTGACATAATAATCATCTCTGTGGATAAACATTATGATATCGGCATCTTGTTCAATGGCTCCCGACTCACGAAGGTCAGACAACATGGGGCGTTTATCTGCCCTTTCCTCTGATTTACGATTAAGCTGAGACAAGGCAATGACAGGAATATTCAATTCTTTCGCAAGTGCCTTTAAATTTCTTGAAATATCAGATATTTCAAGCTCTCTTGAATCATTTCTGGCAGAGTGCATCAATTGCAAATAATCAATTACCACCATGTGCAAACCATGCTCCGATTGAACCCGTCTACATCTTGCCCTAAGCTCCAAAGGATTTAAGGCAGAAGAATCATCAATAAATAATTTACTGTTTCTCAAGGTACTGGCTGCATAGGTTAATTTTTCAAAATCATCTTGATCAAGAGTGCCTTTACGAACTTTTCCAAGCTCAATATGTCCCAAGGAACATAAAAGGCGTTCCATAAGGGATTCCTTGCTCATTTCCAAGGAAAAAACCAAAACCGTGGCATCATTTCTAATGGCAGCCCTTGCGGCAAGGTTTAGGGCAAAGGCCGTTTTACCCATGGAAGGACGAGCAGCCAAAATTATTAAATCGGAAGGTTGCAAACCACCTGTCATGCGATCAAGTTCTGTGTAATCGGTTGCAAGCCCCGTTGTTCTGCCTTTATTTCTGTACCTTTCGGTTAAAGTTGTAAAAACCTTATCTAAAATATTACCGCTATCTTGATAACTTTTAGCATTATTTCTGTCTGTTATATGAAATATGGTCTTTTCGGCACTGTCTAAAAGCAGGGCAACGTCCGATGTTTCCGAAAAACAAGAATTGATAATATTGGCAGATGAATCAATCAAGGCTCTTAATATGGCTTTATCTTTGACAATTTTAGCATAATAGGGGGCATTTGCTCCGCTTACGACAGCTTCAGACAAAAGGGCCAGCCTTTGAGCGCCTCCACTTTCTTCAAGTAATTTTCGTGTTTGTAACCAGTCTGCAATCGTAATAATATCGGGCCTGACATTTTTTTTATATAAGTCATTAAATGCTTCAAAGATATTTTGATTTGCCGGAATATAAAAATCTTCCTTGGTTAATTCGTCCAAAATTTCATTTAAAATTTCAGGTCTTAATAAAACCCCGCTGAGCACAGCTTCTTCTGCAATGGGATTATGGGGAGGAACATGTTTAAAGAGCGATTCTTGACTTTGGTTTATGGCATTTTGCTTGCGTTTGGTTTGAGTTTTTTTTGTTTGGTTTGGGCTTGGATTTTCCAAGAAATTATCATAATCAGACATTTAATCTCCACGTTATTCCAAATGAAATGAAAATAATGTATTTTTGAATTGAGCAAAAATGCTTTTGACTGATCGAGTTTCCCCACAAAAAATATAAAAGCAAATTGACGTCAACTATATTTTATTACAATAAATTATATTTGACAAGTTTTAAAACCTTAAATATACTAAAAAAATTATATATATTACAATCAAATTTTCAGATTTTTTTAATTATTTTTTCATAGTATTAAATTAGAAGTTTTATTTATAAAAAAGTTATAACTTTAGCAAGGAGTTTTATTTATGAAAGACGTCATAGTCATTGGTGGAGGTTTGGCAGGTTTATCAGCTGCTTGGCGTTTACGCCACAATAACCTCTTGGTTTTGGAAGCAAGTCCAAGACTTGGGGGCAGAATCCGTTCTGAGCGCAGAGGAAAATACTGGCTAAACTGGGGTGGCCATGTCTTTGGTGGTCAAAACTCCTATGTCAATAATTTATTGAAAGAAGTTGAAGTTGAGTCTTTAGATTTAATCGGTTCTCTTGCGTCCTTTTCACTGCAAGGAAATGATAAAACAAATAAATGTCTTTGCCCTTGTTCCATTCCTTTTTCATGGTCAACCAAGTTTGAAGTTGCCAAAACTAAATGTAAATTGAAAACAGCCGCAAAAAAATATTTTAAATTACAACAAATCCGCCAAGGCGAAGATTATCGTGTGCGTCAACAACGTATTCTTGATTTTATGGCAGATAAAACTTTTTCTGATTTCATAGGTAATATTTCCCCTGAAGCAAAAAGTATTTTTGAACCTATTATTTCACTTTCAGCAGGAAATTCAGATGATATTTCAGCAGCTGCCGGAATTGAAAACTTTTTGCAAACTTGCAAGAAAAATATTGGTCTTTCCAGAAATATTGTGGGCGGAGCTTCCACACTTATTCAAAGCATTGCCCGCAAGCTTGGGGATAAGGTAAAAGTTGAAGCAGAAGTTCTGCAAGTCATTCATCACAATGATCATGTGGAAGTCACCTATCGCCAAAACGGTCAAGAAATTACCGAAAAAGCTCATTATTGCGTAATGGCAACCACAGCAAACATTGCCCATAATATTATTAAGGGAATTGATCCCATTGTCAATGATGCTCTTGCTCAAATTAAATATGGGCAATATGTTTCAGCCGTCTTTTTAACCAATGAAGTCGGCAGACAAGATTGGGACGAAAAATATGCCTATTATTGCTCTCAAAGCTCATTTAATGCTGTTTATAACATGTCAAACCTTGTTCGAGCCATGGAAGCAGGCAGCAGAACAGACGGTTCTTCATTCATGGTTCTTTCATCTGCCAAGCTTGCAGAAAAACTAATCAATCTATCCGATGAAGAAATTTTGGAAATTTACCGCAATGACCTTGAAAAAATCTTCCCGGGATTTGGAAAAATTATTGTGGAACAAGAAGTTCAAAAATTCAATGAAGGACTTGCCTATAATTTCCTTGGCAGAAATAAAATTCAAACATCATTAATGAGACCTGCCGACCGTGTTTATTTGGCAGGTGACTATTTGGGCACACTGAAAACCGAAACAGCCATTAAAACAGGATTACTTGCCGCCGAAGATATTAATAGCAAGCTTTATTGCTAAAAATATGACGTCTTCCAATTTTCCAAAGCCAAAAATTAGCCGGAAAATTGGCCGGAAAATTGGCCGGAAAATTGGCCGGAAAATTGGAATGACGAGAAATTTTATATCAACATTTACTGATTACCATTTTAAAAAGCTCTAAAACCTTTTGAGCATTTGAACCCATTACCTTTACAATATCTTCCCAGCTAACAGGCTCAGCATCTTCTTTCCAAGCGTCATAATCCGTGCTCATGGCAACGCCTGCATAGGGAATTTGAGCTTCGGCAGCCAAGATTGCCTCAGGAGCTGTGCTCATATTCACCAAATCCGCACCCCAAATTCTATACATTTTTGACTCTGCCCTTGTGGAAAAGCGAGGCCCCTCAATGGTAATAACTGTTCCCTTGTCATGAAAGTCAAATTGCAATTGTTTTAAACAATCAATGAACAATTGACGCAATTCAAAATTAAACGGTTCAGCCAAGCTAACATGCTGAATACCGCTTTCCTTAAAATCCTCAAAAAAAGTCAAAGGGCGAAGCCTTGTAAAATCAATGAATTGATCAAGAACAACCAAATGCCCGGGCTTAATTTCTTCCCTAAGAGAGCCAACAGCAGTACTGGCAATAATATGAGTACATCCAAGCTCTTTTAAAGCCGTAATATTAGCCCTATTATTCACAAAAGTTGGCGCAATTGTATGCCCATAACCATGGCGAGACAAAAAAACAACATCATGCCCATCTAAAGTTCCACAAATTAAGGGTGATGAAGGCTTTCCCCATTTAGTATTGACTTCAATTTCTTTTGTATTTTGAATAAGTGAAGTTTTTTCAAGACCGCTACCACCGATAATCGCAATTTTTTTCATGACAATATCCTTATTAATATACTGATTTTTGTTTATATCATATGATACATTATTTTAAAAAGTGCTTCCATAAATTTATTTTAAAAAAAATTTAAAAATATTGAAAATAAGTTTTGACAAGTTCCAAATTAATCTGTATTACATTTTTTAGCAAATACGTTTTACATATTTGCAAGTGCCCGGGTGGCGGAATTGGTAGACGCAAGGGACTTAAAATCCCTGGACTTAACGGTTGTACGAGTTCAAGTCTCGTCCTGGGCACCATAAAATTTTATAAAAAAGCAAGTAATTATGAAAATAACTACTTGCTTTTTTTTTGCCAATTTTGCAATGCAAAAATCCTTTGCTTATTTGACTGTCAAAGCCTTGCTTTACCTAAATATAATGATTATTAAAATTGTCAGGTATTTATATTTTACAATAATTATATTTGCACAACTATCTTTATTTACAAATTAAATAAAGTCTAAACACTATCATCAACCCCACATGATTTCAGTTTGAGGGGGGAAACCCCATTTTTTTTTAAAAAATGAGTTTTCCCCCCTCAAACTCCCCCCTT